>PWUB01000213.1 GCA_003563755.1 Clostridia bacterium | reverse complement strand
CGGGGAGCCTCACCGCGTGGTGTCACGCCGCTGAAGCAGCCCTCTTCATCGTAGACGGCATCGTAAAGCGCGGGGACATACATGCCGCGGGCCGCCGCTGCCCGCCCGAGGAATCCCCGGCGCCCGCCCGGAGACCCATCGAGCTTCCAGGACCGGTACTCATCTATGAGCTCAACCACCGCCTCCTCACCGTCACCCAGTACAATCAGGTCAAAGAAAGGTGCCACCGGCTCTGCGTTGAAAGCACACGGTCCTCCTCCGATGACAAACGGGTCCTCTTCTCCCCGCTGTTCGGCCCGTATCGGAATCGAGGCCATGGAGAGCATGTTCAATACGTTAGTGTAGGTCATCTCGTACTGAAGGGTAATGCCAACAAAATCGAAGTCACCCACCGGGCGCCGGCTCTCGAGGGAGAAGAGGGGAACCTTCTCATCCCGCAAGATACCCTCCATGTCCTGGGCGGGACTGAACACTCGCTCAGCCAGGCACGCAGGATGCTCGTTGATGACGTGATACAGGATATGGGTACCCAGGTGGGCCATCCCGACCTCGTATAGGTCGGGATAGGCGAGGGCAAAGCGTACCTCCACCCGGTCCCAATCCTTCCTCACCGCGTTCAATTCATGTCCCATGTATCTGCTGGGGCGTTGCACTCGCGGAAGGAGTTTCTCAACGCAGCGAAACAGATCCCGTCGCAATCCCTTCTCCTCCATCTACCACTGTACTGGCTTGTCCCTGTCACCATTATATAGGGTTTGACGGCACGGGCGCATTGTCGGACCGTGGTGCAGCTGTCATTCGGTGGACAAGAGCCCCTCGAGAGTGGCGTCAGCCCTGCCCGAGCTGACGGCCCGACGCAGCTCCTCCTCTGTCAGGGTTCCCATGAGCCGCAGATTCCTGTCGAGTATCCAGACGATGGCGAAACCGTAGCTGCCCAGGCGCTGACTCACGCTGGCCACGGTCTCCTCACCGTACGCACTCAAGTGTTCAACGGGAGGCGGCATGTCATCAGTCCTCCTAGGACGCCTTCGATACAGATTCCCGAGGGGCAGAATCGAAGTCTCGCCGCGCTCACCCAGGGCGGTCACCACCAGGATGATCCCGAGAACACCGAGGGCCGGGACATACAGCGATAACCAGAGGGCCAGCACGATCGAACCTGCAACCAGCCCGAGCCCCCAGTACACTCCCCAGCAGGCCAGCACGTGGCTGGCCGCAGCCACCCCCATGGCTTCACCAAGGTAGCATCGGAACATGCGACCGCCGTC
The DNA here is from genome assembly GCA_003563755.1 of Clostridia bacterium. Next base: position 12,337 of record PWUB01000213.1, on the reverse strand, counting down.
AAGCGGCAGGGCGGGAATCAGGTTGAACAGCGCTACCCCGAGATTGGCGGCGAGGAAGAAGTCCCACAGGTAACCTCCACCCCATCCGGCCGAACCCAGGAGCAGTCCCAGTGCGAGCAGGAGGAAGTTGTTCAGGGGACCGGCGAGGGCAACAGGTACCTCTACGTGTGGCCGCCCCGAGAGGCCGCTGACCTCCATGCTGGCCCCAAAGGGAAAGACCCTGACGGTCATCAGGGTTAGACCGTACCCGCGAAGGGCTATGAAGTGGGCGACTTCGTGGGTGACCAGTGCACTTAACAGCAGGGTCATCTCCCACAGGTAGCCCGAAAGCACGGCCCATACCAGCAGGGCAATGGTGGTGAAGTGTACGGAAATCCGGGTGCCTCGCACGTAGAAGCGGATCTCGGCGCGTGACAACAGATTCAGTCGTCCTCCCTCCCGACCAGGTGTGGAACGGGATCTATGGGCTTGCCGTCCGCACGGATCTCAAAGTGCAGATGGGGACCGGAGGTGCGACCCGACTCTCCGGACATCGCTATCACCTCACCCGGCCCTACCTCATCGCCCTCCTCCACCCTCACCTCGCTCAGGTGTGCGTACAGGGTGCTGAACCCGTCAGCATGCTCGACCTCCACTGCCAACCCGTACTGTTCATCATCCCACACCCTCTGCACCATACCGACCGCTGATGCCATCACCGGGGTGCCGATCTCGGCCTGCAGATCAACTCCCGTGTGAAAGTGCATCGCACCCGTATCGGGATCCTCTCGCCAGCCGAAGGGAGACACGATCTCACCGTACACCGGTAAGGAAAACGCGCTTTCCTCCGGCTCTGCCAGGCGGGTATCAACAGCGGTAGCCAACCACTCGCCCACGGAGGTGTCCCTGAACACGGGAATATCTCCTGCTCTCTGCAGAAGCCCCCCGGCCAGACGGGACCAGTCGCTGTCCTCAGTGAGAATGCGGTACACGAAAGCGCCTGCCGAGTCCGTCACTGCCCACGGAAGTGATCCGAGGATCACCACGAACACCAGGAGCAGAACTGCACAGAGGATCTGCCGGGCAAGCCTGGGTGCTGTCAGCTGTTCCCAGCGAGGTGTTCTCCGCCGCCCGGTGCCCAGCCGCCGGAGCGCCCCCTCGCGTCCCGCGGAACCCCCGCGGTAAGGTAAGTTTTTCATGGATCCCACCGGTCCTCCCCCGCTAAACAACTACACATAAAATTATACGGGGGCACTCGTCCCATTATGCCCGACGAGGACCGGATGGCATCAGAAAAGGATCTTGTGACGTCTCATGCCCACATTGAGGACGAGCCCCACGGTGACGAGGTCGGACACGAGTGCGCTCCCGCCGTAGCTGACGAAGGGCAGCGGCAGCCCGGTGATGGGCATGATCCCCATGGTCATTCCGACGTTGATCACGACCCGGAAGAACAGCATGGCCACCACGCCTCCCACCAGGACCGCTCCGTACTGATCCGCAGCCCCGGCAGCGATCGTAAGCATGCGAATAAACAACACCATGAAGGTCAAAAGGAGAGCGGCTGCTCCCACGAATCCCAGCTGTTCTCCCAGGGCTGAGAAGATGAAGTCCGTGTGCTGCTCGGGAAGAAAATGCAGCTGAGTACCGGCACCTCGGAACAGTCCGTTCCCCGTCACTCTTCCCGATCCAATGGCCATTATGGACTGCTTGAGGTGGTATCCTGCACCGGTCGGGTCCGCCGTCGGATCCACGAAGGCGATCAGGCGGGTCACCATGTAGGGTCTCAGGAAGGGAATCTGCAGACCGTACCGGAGATGGGCCATCAGGACACCCACCGACCCGGCGCCCAGGGTCAAGACTACGGCGGCCAGGCGCCAGCCGCTGAACCCCGCCAGGTACAGCTCGCCCAAAAGCACCGCCAAAAACACCAGGGCTGTGCCCAGGTCGGGCTGCATCAGCACGAGGGCGGCCGGTACCCCCACATGGACGACGGACCAGGCGAAGTCCACCCAGGTGTAGTTCCGCCTGCGTTCCTTGCCCAAGGCGGTTACCTGGTTGGCCAGGGTGACGATAACCAGCACCCGTGCGACCTCGGCCGGCTGAAAAGTCAGCGGACCGAGGGTGAGCCACCGGGTGGCTCCTCCGACAGCATCCCCGAACAGGATAACGGCACCCAGGAGGAGCACCGTCACTGTGTAAAACAGCCGGGAAAAACTCCTCAGGTGACGATAGTCCACCGTCATGACGGTGAACATTGCGACGAGCCCCAGGGCGCCGAAGATGGCCTGCCGGCGCACGAAGGATGAGGTGAACACACTGCTCCAGCAGTCGGCAGTGGATCCGGCGATCATCAGGATCCCCATGCTCAGAAGCGCCAGCACAGCGAGTATCAGCACCCAGTCAACATACCTCAGCAGCCTGCCCAATGGGGTGATCCTCCTCACAGTCTGTTCAGCGCACCCGGTCTCTGCGCATGCCTAGCACCGGAATGCTGGCCACCAGAGATCGCCTCTCACTATCGTGGTTGTCGAACTCCACCGTTATTCCTGACTCATCTATTTCAACGTAGTCCGATATCACCTGTATGAGGTCATCCTTGAGATCGTCAAGGAGGCCCGGGGGCATCCTCATACGGTCGTGGCTCAGAACGAGCTGCAGCCGTTCCTTGGCCACCTGTTTGCTGGGAGTCTTACGGCCGAAAAGCCTGCTCAGAAAACTCATTCGCATCCCCCCTCAGCGCTGGCGAAAGCTGAGCAGCTGTCCCAACCGCCCGAAAAACGAACGATTGCCCTGTAGTTCCATCAGCGGTACGTCTTCGCCAGTTATGCGTCGGGCTATGTTGGTGAAGGCCTTGCCGGCGGGCGAAGCTGCATTCCCTATCACCGGCTCTCCCCTGTTGGTACTTATCAGTATCCGGTCGTCCTCGGGCACCACACCCAGCAGTCCCACCGCCAGGATGTCGATGATGTCATCTATGTCCATCATGTCTCCGGTTCTCACCATGTTCGGCCGGAGACGGTTGATGATCAGCTGCGGCCGAGCAAGGTCCTCGGCCTCCAGGAGTCCGATTATCCTGTCGGCGTCCCTGACGGCTGCCACCTCGGGAGTAGTCACGATGAAAGCGCGGTCAGCGCCTGCGACCGCGTTGCGGAATCCCTGCTCGATGCCCGCGGGTGAATCTACCAGAATATAGTCCAGGTATTCCCCTCCCCCCGCCTCGACGGCGAGGTTGGTCTCTTTCAGCTGTTCGGATATCCGCAGCATCTGCTCCGGGTTCACCGCCGACTTGTCCTTGGTCTGTGCGGCCGGCAGCAGGTACAGACCCTCATGGCGCTTGTCCCTGATGAGAGCCTGTTTCAGCCGGCAGAAACCCTCCACCACATCGACAAGATCGTAGACTATCCGGTTCTCCAGACCCAGTACAACGTCGAGATTGCGCAGGCCGATGTCGGCATCAACCAGGGCCACGCAGTAGCCCAGCGTCGCCAGGGCGGCCCCGATGTTGGCCGTCGCGGTCGTCTTGCCCACGCCTCCCTTACCTGAAGTGATAACCAGTGTTTCTCCCAATGCTCTTCCTGGTGCGACGGAGGCACATAAGCTCCGGTACCCCGTCGAGCAGCCCCCGGGTGGAGCCGCCGGCCCGTAACCAGGTATCATCACGCTCCCTCAGTGCCATATTTGGCATCCTCGCCACTCGGCTCACCGGGCCGTGACCTATACCCCCACCCTCTGCCACGCATCCGAATGGTGGGGTACGTACTCGCTGACAATGATGACGCCATCCTGCAGTCGGGCTATCTCTGGTGCAACCGGCCCCCCGGTGCGCCGATCCCCCGGAGAGCGCCCGATGACCCCTCCGATCCTCAGTTGGATCGGCTCCAGCCGAAAGGCGATGACAACGGCCCCATCGTCGCCACCTGCGCCGGCATGCACCATCCCCCGCAGCCGCCCTACGACGACAACATCTCCACTGGCGACCACCTCGGCACCCGGGTTCACATCGCCGAGGATGACCACGTTACCGTCGTGCTGAACATGCTGTCCGGAGTGAAGGGTTCCCCGCACCAACCGGGCCTGTTCGGTCCGTCGATCCTGGGATCGTTTGACCTCAGCCGGCTCGTGCACCACCTGGGTCAGGCTGAAGCCGCCCGTGCTGCTCAGCTTCCTCTCCAGGAGCACCAGCTGCTCGGTGGTCAGGACCCGTCCCCCCACATCGACAACTGCCTCTGATCCGCGGAAGAACCCTCGGGCGGCGCGGAGCCTGTCCTCCAGCTCCTCGAGGAGAACCTCGAAGGTCGGGCCTTCCGCCATGTCAATATACAACCCGTTTCTACTGCCTTTGAACATCACCTTTTGACCTCGCACATCGAAACCCTCCCCCGCATTGACTCTGCTAGCTAATTCGCCGTATGCAGGGAATGTCCTTCTATAACTCTTAGTACCGGCTGTTACGTCCCCATAACGTCTGCTTACTACGCCATTCATCATATTACGTCGTGATCCTCGGACAATGGTCTCTGCTGTCGACTGATGTCACTCCCCTGGTTCCGTGTCCGCTTCGAGGGTGAAGCCGAAGTATTCGTCAATGATCGCCCTGGTGACCGGGGCAGCAGCGAGGGATCCTCCACCACCGTGGTATATCACCACAGCCACCGCTATCTCTGGATCCTCCGCGGGTGCATACGCCACGAACCAACCGTGGCTGTCCCGCCGATCGTAGGCGGTGCCCACCTCGGCAGTCCCGGTCTTGGCCGCAACGGAGATGACCTCTCCGCGTTCGGGACAGGGCTGAGGGTAGTCCTGAAACCTCCGGTAGGCGGACCCCCCGGGGAGAGCAGCGCCCTCCATCCCTGCCTGGACCAAGCGGAGATTCTCGGGTGATACCGGCAGGGTCGCAACTTCCTTCGGAGTGGCCTCCCAGAGCACCTCACCGTCGACGCTGACCAGGCGGTCCACCACGTAAGGGCGATATCTCGTTCCACCGTTCGCGATGGTGGCAGTGTAGACGGCCAACTGCATGGGCGTATGGGCATGGAAACCCTGGCCTATGGCGGCCATGAGCGTCTCGCCTGGATACCACATCTCACCCAGGGCTTCCTGTTTCCATGCCCGGCTGGGAAGAGTACCTCCCCGCTCTTCACCGGGGGGGAGTCCGAGCAATCCGGTGGGTTCGCCGAAGCCCAGGGCCCGGGCCATGTCCGCCAGGCGGTCGATTCCCACGTCCAGGCCGGCCCGGTAGAAGTAAACATTGCAGCTCTGGGCTATCGCCCGATGAAGGTCGGTGGCTCCGTGCGCGGTCCAGCAACCATACTGCTGGTCGAAGATGTCCAGGGCTCCATGACAGGTCACGGTCCTCGCAGGATCCAGCCCGGCCTCCAGGGCTGCGAGGGCGGTCACCATCTTGAAGCTGGATCCCGGGGGTGAGATCTGTGAGATGGTGCGGTTGAGCAGGGGTTGGCCCGCCGCCGGATCATTGAGTCTTCGCCACTGCTCCTCCCACTTCGCCGCCCCCTCTGTCCCGGACAGATGCAGGGGGGCCGTCGCGAAGTCGTTGGGATCGAAGGCCGGATGCGAGGCCATGGCGAGCACCGCTCCTGTCCTTACGTCAATGACCACCGCGGCCGCGGAAGTGGCATCGGGGTAGGTGCGGGATGGACGCGAAGAGTCTGCCGGACGCATGTGTCCCTCCTGCCACAGTCCCAGGTACCTACCGGTGGCGAGGTCCAGGGGCACGGGGTCGTGCCCTTCCTGCAGCCTCTCGCACACGGTGATGAGAGCCCGTTCTGCCACCGCCTGAAGACTGCTGTCCAGGGTGAGATGCACATCGTCGCCGGCCCGGGGTTCATAACCGATCACGCTGTCGACCAGCCGCATGTAGGCGTCGACCTCGACCCGCACCTCCCCGTCGTGACCCTGGAGATCAAACTCCATCGTCCTCTCAACCCCAGCCTTACCCACCAGGTCCCGATTATCGTACGTCCGGCCCGACATCTCACCGAAGGTCCTCAGCTCGTGTTCGGCTATCTTGAGCACGTAACCCAGAACATGGGAGGCCAGGACTCCCTGGGGGTAATTCCGCACGGGAAGTGCCTCGACCCTGATGCCGGGCATGAGATATCGATTCTCCATGAGCGCGGTGTACTCTCGGGGCGTAAGGTCCACCTTCAGATCAACCGGTGCGTAGGGCCTTATGCTGCGCTGCTCACGGATCGCGGCCAGGATGCTCTCCACCGGTACGTTGATGAGATCTGACAAGAGCGTCATCTGAGATTCGGTAAGAGGGTCGCTGCCCGGCAGATACTGCACCACGAATGCGGGCCGATTGGTGGCCAGGACGGTGTCATCGGCCGCAAATATCTTGCCCCTCGGGGCAGGTATGCTGAGGACGCGCAGGCGCTGCTGCACGGAGGCCACGAGGAGAGATTCTCCCTCGACCAGCTGCAGCTGTGCCACCCTTCCCCCAAGGATGAGCATGAAGATGACTACCAGAACCGCCATGAAGCGCACACGACCCTGCACTCAACGATACCTCCCATCTCAGGCGCTGTCCCACCGCACGTGCTTGATGCCCGCCATCGCCAGGTGGTGGACAATGATCATCAGTAAGGCATTGTAGCACGCTGCGATCAGTATTACCGATATGAACCCCGCCGTCACGCGGAGGGGGGCCCATCCCAGGTACCATACCAGGCCCCGGATGCTCTCCACGAATACCGTTAGTATGACAGTGGTGATAACGGACAGAGACACGCTGGGACGCACGAAGGCTCTCAGGGACCTCCTGGCCACGATGGCGCATACGATGAAGAGCATCAGGTTGAGACCGATCAACCGTCCAACGGACAGATCCACCATGAACCCCCCGGTGGCTGCCACCAGGAAGGCCATGCTCCTGCGCTCCTCCAAGACTGATGCTGCGAGGACCCACACCAATACCAGGTCAGGCATGGTTCCCGCCGCCCCAAAACCGGGAATCACCGTGGACTGCAGGACAACTGCTCCCAAAAGGGTTCCAATGTGAGCCCATATGGACAAGAAACCACCGTCCTCCCGTCCCGTCAACGCTGCACATCCTCGTCGTCTTCACCGGTATACGTGTACCAGGTCCACCTCAACAGGGTGTCCTCGGGCACTTGTATCACCATGAGCTCATGAAGGCGGTTCAGATCGGCGACGGGCTGAATCCACACCTCACGGAGAAGCCCCGCCTCTCCCAGGGTCAGTTCCGCGACCGTTCCCACAGGAATGCCGGCAGGAAAAGCCTCGCCGAGTCCGGACGTGACTATTATATCACCTTCGCTGACCGTTGCGTCCGGATCGAAGAGAGTGGCGCGCAGCATGCCTTCCCGGGCGATGTCGCCCACCGCGACTCCCGCATCACCGGTGGTAACCACCTCAACCCCCAGGCCGCTTTCCGGGCTGGAGATCAGCATGACCTGTGCCGTGTTGGAGGTTACCCGGGTCACCCTCCCGACCAGTCCTGTCCCCACCACCACCACATCGTCTATACCCACGCCGTGGCGGGCTCCCCGGTCTATGGTGACCTGTCGGGTCCAGTTGGACGGGACACGACGTATGATCCTGGCCGTGGTCGCCTCCACGTCCAGTCTGTGCTGCAGGTGAAGAAGATCCCTGAGTCGGCGGTTCTCCCTCTCGAGCACGCCCATGTACACCTCAAGGGTCTCGAACTGCTGCAGCTCACCGCGCAGCTCAACATTCTCCTGTACTATCACACGGAAGCGGAGAAGATCACCCGCCCAACCTCCGGTGCGCTCGGAAACCTCCATCACCAGCGACTGCACGGGAGCGAGGACTTCCAACCAGACCCACTCCATGGGACTCGGCAAACGGGTGGGCGCCCTGGTGACAACCATGAGCAGTATCAGGCACAGGCTGATAAGCAAGCTCCCCCAGAAACGCCGGTCTCGCCAAAGATACGTCAACGTTTTCGCCCCCAACCGGACTAAGCCAGGCGCTTGGGAACCATGAGGATTCTCTTGAGAACATCCAACTCATCGAGGACTTTGCCCGTGCCCCGCACCACGCACAGCAGGGGATCCTCGGACAGGTACACCGGCATACAGGTTTCCTGTGTAACCAGCTTCTCGAAGCCCCGCAGCATGGAACCTCCGCCGGTCAGCACGATTCCCCGATCCATGATGTCCGAGGCGAGCTCGGGAGGCGTACGTTCGAGGGTGACGCGGATGGCATCGAGTATGCTGGACACCGGCTCCGACAATGCCTCGCGAACCTCCTTGGCCGTCAGCTCCACGGTCTGGGGCAGGCCGCTGACGAGGTCACGCCCTCGAACATCCATGGTGTCCTCGTTCTCACCGGCGACCGCACTGCCTACCTCCATCTTCACCTGCTCGGCGGTGCGTTCACCTATGAGGAGGTTATACCTGCGCTTGACGTAACTCACTATTGCTTCATCCATCTCGTCCCCGGCGATTCGGATGGACTGATGGGTGACGATACCCCCGAGGGAGATGATGGCCACCTCGGTGGTTCCACCGCCTATATCGACCACCATGTTGCCGGTGGGTTCGTGAACCGGTAGTCCCGCACCGATCGCCGCGGCCATGGGCTCTTCTATGAGGTATGCTTCCCGGGCACCGGCCTGAAGGGTCGCATCGATCACCGCACGCTTCTCCACCTCGGTGACGCCCGAAGGCACGGCGACCACCACCCGCGGACGCACTATGGGCTTACGCCGGGTGGCCTTTCCTATGAAGTAACGCAGCATGGTTTGGGTTATGTCGAAGTCGGCGATCACACCGTCTTTCATCGGCCTGGTAGCGACTATGTTGCCGGGGGTCCTGCCGATCATGCGCTTGGCTTCGTCGCCCACTGCGAGAGGTTCTCCTTCCTCACCGCGCCGCATCGCCACCACCGACGGTTCGTGAAGGACGATGCCTCTGCCCCGCACGTAGACCAGGGTGTTCGCTGTTCCCAGATCGATTCCCATGTCCCGTGACAGCTGATTATAGATGAAACTGAACACTCATCAATTCCCCTTCCACACTGGGCCCATCCACGTCAATTGTCGTTCCAATCTATGCCCAGCTCGCGCAAGCTCACATAGCAGTTATCACCGATTATGAGATGATCCAAAACGTCAATGCCCAGTACCATCCCTGCTCTGACGATGCGCTCGGTCACCTCAACGTCCTCCTCGCTCGGTGATGGATCCCCGCTTGGATGGTTGTGGGCCAGTATAACCGCAGCGGCACTTCTCTTAACACAGATCTTGAAGATCTCTCGCGGGTGGACCACCGAGGAGTTCAGGCTCCCGATGGACACCACCTCCGTCCCGAGCACCCGGTTCCTGGTGTCCAGGAGAACGATCTTGAAGTGCTCCCGGTCCAGGTAGCGCATATCCTCCACGAGGACCGCGGCCGCGTCCTCGGGCCTGCGAACCACCGATCCTACCGGCATCTCTGCCCCCACCCGGCGTCCGAGCTCAACGGCCGCCACGATGGATGACGCCTTCGCCTCCCCGACTCCGGGTACGCAGCATAGTTCCTCGACGCTGGTGTCGACAAGTCGACGGAGGAGAGGATCCTCTCCTCCGGGTCCACCGAGGGTGGCCAGTATGCGGTGGGCCAGGTCAAGAACGCTCTCCCCTGTCTTCGGGTTCCCGGTACCCATGAGGAGGGCGAGCAGCTCCCCGTCGGTCAGGGCTTTTGCACCCGCCGAGACGAGTCTCTCCCGGGGTCTCTGGCGGGGTGGCAGTTCCTTGATTCTCAGGCGTTTTTTCGTCACGTCCCTTCCTTCTTCTCGGGTCGTTTCAATCCGATCATAACATGAAATCCCATATCGAATAACCCAGCCTGACCAACAGCACGTCCAACAGGTGAATGGGAAGACCCACGACATTTGAATAGGAGCCCTCTATGCTCTCTACCAGCAGCTCTCCCCGACCCTGTATCGCATATGAACCGGCCTTGCCGCGGGGCTCGCCTGTACGAACGTAGGCGTCGATCTCCTCCGGGGCCAGGGCTTTCATCCGGACAGTAGTGCAAGACACGTCGCCGACGATCTGCCGCCGGTCCACGTCGACAACAGTCACGGCCGTCACCACCGTATGGCTCCTTCCCGAGAGGCTCCTCAACATTCTTCGGGCGTGTTCGTCATCCTCGGGCTTGCCCAGCATAGCACCGCCCGCTGCCACAATGGTGTCGGCCCCTACGACCAGGCACCCCGGTGCTCGCGGCGCGATCTCTCGCGCCTTGGCCGAGGCGAGCACCCGCGCCGCCTTCTCCGCAGGATCCTTCGCAGACACCAGGCTCTCCTCGTCCAGCTCGGCCGGGTCGAAGCGGCAGGGCAGACCCAACCTCTCGAATATCTGCCGTCTTCTGGGCGATGCGGAGGCCAACACTAAGCGGGGAAGCCGTCTTGGTTCATCCATGGGCCGTGGGCCGCCTCACTTGCGCCACAAAAGAACACCGAAAAGGGCCCCGAGAGCCCCGAGCAGGGATAGGTGCAGACTCATTCCCAGGGTCACGGTCACGGTGTTCAGCAGCGTGAACGTGGAGGGCGAAAACCCCAGGTCAGCCGAATGTGCCAGCGCCGGTACATAGGGGGTCAGCACCTCGGTCAGCACGTTCCCCACAAATCCGCCGATTGTTATGAGCAAAATGAGGATCAGGTAGCTGCGTACACGTTCTCTTCGCACATCGCTCCCCCTTACAGCCCGTCCTTACATGAGTTATTCTTCCAATGAGGCCGCCTGCTATCCGCCCCTACGGGCCAGGGCAGCCACCGCCTGAAGCAGATCGAAGTAGGTCTGGCGCGCCGACCGAGAAGCGACGTCGTCGGTCAGCGCCTCGAGATGGGGCATCAGGTATACTTCCACCAGTACCATCAGGTCCTCGGGAACCTCATCGCTCACCGCCTCCAGCTGATCGCAGAGGTCCTGGAGGTCTCCGGCCCTGCTGAGTACCTCCGGCAGCTCGCGGGTCTCACCTGGTAGGGCGGGTAGGTCGGCCTCTGTCATCAGCAGTGCGGGCAGCTTATCCATCAGGGAGCCGAGCAGCTCACCGGCGAGGGGTGAGACCTCGATCTCCCGTTCGAAGGCGGGAATCGCCCACGTCGCAACGAAGGGATCCTCGTGACCGGCCGCCTCCAGGGCGTCAACCGCCCGCCGCCCCTCGGATTCAGATCCGGTTACAGCAACTATGACCCGGTGCATATCATCCTCAAGTGACAGGATCGCAGCCGGGTACCCCTCATCGCGCATCCGGGAAGCAAGGGCCTCCGCGTTTTCGCGGATTCCGAAGGCACCGACCTGAACCCTGAACAGCCTCAACGGTACCGTGCCCAGCTTTACCGGCTCATCCTGCCCGGTGATGGGCGCCGGGGGATCGTCCGGTTCAGGATCCGCCGGGGGATCCGTGTCCGTCTCACGGGCCGGTCCGGTGAGGCCTCGCAGCAGGTACTGTCCGCCGAAGTATCCCGCTGCGAGAGAAAGGCCGCCCAGGAGAATGAACACCATGATCAGGGGACCGATTGAGGCCAGTGTGTTACCTCGTGAACGGCGTTTAACCATGCTGGCTCACCCAAACCTCCTCAGGAACGAACCTCTATCTCATCCAACACTTCGCCTGCCTCGGTCTGCACCCTGACAACAGCCACATCCTGCCGCCGAACCCGGACCACCAGCGCCGGTCTGTTGACCATCATGGTCACGATGGCCCCCGGACCTGGATCGGAAAGGGAGACGGTGATGATCACCTCATCACCGTCTCCTTCATCACGAACCCCGACGCCCAGAACCTCCAGCCTGTAGCCTCCCGTCGGGCACAATCCTCGTACGAGGACGACATCGATGTGGGCGCTACCCTCATGCACAGAGCAACTGACGGTATGGGGGTGCTCATCCCGTCCAGCTGGACGGTTGAGTCCCAGCGCATCAGCTGGAATGCCGGCGGCATCGGTCGAAAGCACGGTGTAAGAAACTTCCCTCTGCATAGCCATCTCTCCCGCCCTGACGAGCTCGCCTGCTAATTCCTAGTTCGCTCAACGGTGGACTGCCTCCTGCCGACCCCTGCGTTCAGGGGGTGATTTCCTCCAGCCTCCTCTCGAGGTGACGGGCCTCCCTTTCCAGGTCGTCAAGGCGCTCGCGCTCCCGGGCCACGATCTCCGAGGGAGCCTTCTCGACGAAGCTCGGATTCGCCAGCTTAGCCCGGCTGCGTTCCGCCTGCTGCACCGTCTCATCCAGATTGGCCTCGAGGCGCGAGATCTCGCGCGGTAGGTCGACTACCCCGCGCAGCGGCAAGAATACCCCGACACCACCGGCCACCCCGGCCAACGCCTGCCGGGGGCGTTGGCCCTCCGGATCGAGGAAGGTGAT
>PWUB01000225.1 GCA_003563755.1 Clostridia bacterium | reverse complement strand
GGATGCGACCGGACTTATGCCCCAGTACGAGGTGGTCACGGGCAAAGGAAACCACCCCCCGGTGGTTTTCGACCAGGAGCTGGGCCTGCCCCACCATGGTCAGTCGCGGCAGGTCAAGGACCACGTCCCTGGGGAGGCCGAAGATATCAGCCAGAGATTGTCTCATCATCGCTCCTCTCCAGTGAATATCTATGTCTGCAGGGGGGCGAATATGGCGAGGAGGTTCTGGCACCCAGGAGGAAAGAAACCCGGCCCGCAGGGGAAAGGGGGCGCCGGGCAGAGATGCGCAGCAGAAGAACGCCCCGGCCCGTCAGCATGCCCGGGTCGGGCGGGATGTAGGGTACCGTGAAGACATAGTCCTGATGATCCCCCGACCCGCACCCACCCTCCGAGGTGCCCCGCGGTGTCGGCGAGGGGATCCAGCACGGTCGGACCGGACTGCCGACCCGGGCTTTACCGCGGTGTCACGGTCACCCGGGGAGCTCGGCCCCACAGGCGTGACACACCTGTCTCTTGAAGTTGCGGGCTCCACACTCCGGGCAGGTGGTGATGTCGGGGGATATGCGGTCCTCCTGGGGCACGTGGTCAGACTCCCAGTCAGCCCGGAACAGGGCCAGGTAGTTGCAGCCGGGGCAGCAGTATAGATCGGCTCGAACCCTCTCGAACCACTCGGCAGACATGAACCCCCGCCTGAGCAAACCCGTTTCCCGTATGAGCTCCACCCTGCCGTCTTCCTCCATGGGCGATTCACAGAATGGACAATCCATCTTCTTCCTCCTCACAACCCACTCCGGCCGCAGCCCCTGGGAAGCATGCTCGTTGAGGATTCCGTGTCGTCCGCTCGCAGAATCCCAGGGAGCAGGGCACTGATATGTTCTCCCTCCGGGTGCATAACGGATGACCTCAGCATGGCGGCGGACCTACTGCCGCTGCCATGGGGGAATGCCCTCAAGGAGTACTACCAGGGCCCAGACAGCGAATCCCCCGAGCACCGCGAAACCCGCCACGAAGCCGATGATCTCGCCGGCCGTGAGTTCGACCCCCGCCCACACCTGGCTCAACGTCATGGCGGTGACACCCGGCACGAGCATCGCGAGTATGAACAACAGCGGCAGCGCCAGGAGATATCCCAGGGCGGAGTTGCGAAGGATCATGACCCCGGACAGAAGGAACGCGGGGACGATCACCCCCAGGTCCAGGGCATGGGTGACGAGGGTGGTGGAGCCGTGCAGCTGGGGCCATCGGCCGCTGATCAACGCCCCTATGGGGCCCTCCAGCCACACCACCGCGGTGAATACTCCGGTCGCGAGCATGAGCCCCGCCAGGCTTCGCCGTGGGGGGTCAGCCGGCAGATGAGAGGCGAAGTCCCCCCGGTCGATGGTGAACGCCGTCAAGAGCAGGGCATACAGGCTGGCGGAGAAAATTGCCACGTAGAGAAGAAACAGGTTGCTGTACGAGGCGCCCAGCGCCAGGGTCGCGTACACATAAAGGAAATACGAGAGGGATCCGAGCAGCATGATCCTGCCCCTGAGGGACCCGCGGAGATACAGCCGGATGGATACAGAAAGAAGGGGAACGCCCACGAGCAGTACGACCGCATCCACCCCCCGGCGGCCGGCACCTATCAACAGGGATTCAAAGCGGTAGACCCCCCGGCCGAACATCTCCACCTGTTCCCCCCGGACAGAGGCGAACCAGAAGGAGCTGCCGCCGTCGTCCCAGAAAAGACCAATGCTCGATGCAAGGACGGCAAGTACAAGTACTAAGACGGACAGCAGGGCGGGATTGCCCGGGATCCTTTTCATCACGGGTCCTCTCTCGAACGCCAAATCCAGAGACCACCGTTACATTCTGTCGCGGCATTCACATCCCGTCAACTCCCAGATTCCGCGCCTTCCCGCAGCTTCGGGGGCCGCCTGCCGCCCGAGGCAGCCCGGAGGAGACGGTGGACCCGCCGGGGATCTGGGAGATCCAGCACCGACGGGCCGCTGTGCGTGCAACAGATCGTCATCGCCCCACCCGGGGCGGCCGGTACGGCTTCATGCTCCTGGGCGGCCCGAGGATCTCGGACATGACCACGCCCCTGACCAGGCTCCGGGCGTCCAGCTCCCGCAGCAGGCCAGGTGCAGGGGACTCCGAGGGCCTCCTCCGCCGCGTAGTCCCGGCCTGCTTCGCACCTTCTGGCTCGCTGGGAGGTTTGTCCACCTTCGGCTGCCTGGATTCAGGCCGGGAAGCTTCCCTCCTGGACGGCCTGGCCCGGGAGGTCTCTCGTGGGGCGGCTGACGCATCGGAATCACGCCCCCGCGGGGTCTTCCTCACCCTCCCGACCATCCGGTTGGAGAGCCAGCTGACGAAGATATAGACGACGACGGCGATCAGTATGAAGAGACGATCCACGAGATCATCCTCCTCCGTGCTCAGCGGGGCTCGTCTTGTTCATCAACCGGTCGATCAGGACGCTCCCCTTCTTCGGAGGGAGCCATCCTTGAAATGGAGTCCCTCATTTCCGTGTCAGCCTGCACGTTCCTCAGCGAGTAGTAGTCCATGATGCCGAGGTTGCCCTCTCTGAAGGCGATGGCTATGGCCTTCGGAATCTCGGCCTCGGCCTCGACGACACGGGCCCTCATCTCTTCGACCCTGGCCTTCATCTCCCGCTCCAGGGCAACGGCCATGGCCCGGCGCTCCTCGGCCCTGGCCTGGGCGATGCGCTTGTCAGCCTCGGCGCGGTCGCTCTGCAGTGCGGCCCCGATGTTGCGGCCGATATCCACATCTGCTATGTCTATCGATAGAATCTCGAAGGCGGTTCCAGCATCAAGACCCTTGGACAGCACCATCGCCGAGATGGAATCCGGGTTCTCCAGCACGGCCTCATGATCCTTGGCCGAACCGACGGTGGTTACGATGCCTTCACCGACGCGGGCTATGATCGTTTCCTCTCCCGCACCGCCGACCAGGCGGTCGATGTTGGCTCGGACCGTCACTCGGGCCTTGGCCTTCACCTCTATACCGTCCTTGGCGACCGCCGCCACTATGGGAGTCTCGATGACCTTCGGATTGACCGACATCTGCACGGCCTGCAGCACGTCCCGGCCCGCCAGGTCGATGGCGGCCGCCCGCTCAAAGCTCAGCTCAATCTCAGCCCTCTGGGAGGCTATCAACGCATCCACCAGTCGATCCACGTCACCACCCGCCAGGTAGTGCGCCTCCAGCCTGTCTGCACTGAGTCCCAATCCGGCCTTGTTGGCCTTGATCAAGGGATTGAGTATGCGGGCGGGTGGAACCCGGCGCAGCCGCATTCCCACCAGGCTGAGGATGGTTACTCGCACACCCGCAGCCAGCGCGGAAATCCACAGCCCCACCGGAATGAAGCTGAGGATCACCACCAGGGCTATGAAGGCCAGCACCAGGATAACCGCTGTAGCTATCATACCTTCCATACGTACCAACTCCTTACACGTAGATCACTCGGTTTTTACCGGGCGGACCACAACCCTCCGCCCCTGTACTCTGATCACTTCAACGGTAGTGCCGGCCGCGACGAATCCCCCCTCCGTCACGACGTCTGCCCTCACGTCACCGAACTCCGCTGTTCCCGCGGGCCTGAGCATGGTCACCGCCACCCCCCGCTGGCCCGCCAGGTTCCGAATGTCGCTCTGGGCCAGGTATCCTCGATCCGTCGTTTCCTCGTACGCCAAGAGCAGGTGCTTCCACATGGGAAACCTGTGACCCATGCGGAGGAGCACTATCACCGTGATCACCACGGTCGCCATCGCAATGAATATGGACCACGTCGCAGTGACGGGGTTGGGCGAGGCGAGGTAGATGCTGGCCAGCATCGCCACGATACCCCCGGCTCCCAGTATTCCGAACTCGGGTATGAAGATCTCGGCAACCAGGAGGCCGAAACCGAAGACAAAGAGCAGGACGATGGAGAGACCGGCGTATCCGGCGGCCACGTGGCCGAGGAAGTACGCCACCAGGGCGATCACACCCAAAAGCCCCGGTACACCGAACCCGGGACTGACAGCCTCCAGCAGCATGCCCATGAACGCCGCGGCAAGCAGGAAGGGCGCCACGTAGGGGTTGGTCACATACCGCACGAACAAGTCCAGGGTCGTGGGTTGCATGACCACCATCCTGGAGGGCGTTATGCCCAGGGCCCTCACGGCGTCGTGCTCCGAGGCCTCGACGGCATCAGCCATCCCCAGTTCCCCGGCCTGGCTGGCGGTGAGGGTGAGAAGCTCTCCTCTATCCACCACCCCCTCGATCTCCAGCTCTTTCTGGACCATGGCAGCAACGAGTTGAGGATCACGGCCTCGGTGCCTGGCCGTCTCCTCCAGTTCAGCCCTCCACGCCGATATGGTCTTCTCATCGGCGGGCCGCGGCTCGGCGGCGCCGATGGATGATCCCGGGGCCATCACCACATAATCACAGGCGATGGTGACCAGGACCCCCGCAGACCACGCGCGTCCCCTGACAAAGGCGACGGTCTGAAGGGGAGTATCGAGCAGCATGTCCCTGATGTCGAGGGCGGTATCGAGAAGCCCGCCCAGGGTACGAATCCTCAGAACGAGGACGTCGGCGCCCTGGTCCTCAGCGCTCTCGATGCTGCGCCTGACGAAGGCGGCGAGTCCCGGCTCCATCGTACCTTCGACCGGGAGTACGTACACCAGCGCCCCGTCACCGGCAGCCGAGTCCGCGGGCGCAGCCTGCACGGAGCAGAGAAACACCACCGAGATAACGGCGAGGGCCGCGAGCCTGGGGTATATGCCTAACAGTATGTTCCTTTTCATCGCCTCATCCTCCGTGTCTTTCGGTCATGGGGACTTCCTCATGGAGGAGTTCCACATCAGAGGGATGCATCCCTGCCGGGACACCGCACTCCGCCGTCCTGAGCGAGGGCCAGTTCGATCAACTCGTCTATGAGCCTGCCGAAGGTTATGCCGTCATTGGACAGGAGAATGGGGTACATGCTCCGGGACGTAAAACCCGGAATGGTGTTGATCTCGTTGAGCAGAACCTCCCCCGTTTCCTCCCGGTAGAAGAAATCGACCCGGGCCATGCCCCGGGCTAAAACCGCGCGGAACGCCCTTTTCGCGAGGTCCCTGGTGAGCTCCGCCACGTCATCGGGTACCGGTGCGGGAACTAGGATCTGCAGGTCCTCATCGTGGTACTTGGACTGGTAATCGTAAAAGCATCCACCCGGTATGACTTCGCCCGGCCCTGCCACGTAGGCACTGTCATCTCCGAGGACGCTGCACTCGAGCTCCCTGGCCCCGATGACGGCGCGCTCGACCAGGATCTTGTCATCGTAGCTGGCCGCCTCGCGGAGGGCTGGGAGGAGGCCGTCCTCTGCGGCGACACGCGAGACGCCCACGCTCGAGCCCAGGGCCGCGGGCTTGACGAAACAGGGATACCCCAGGCACTCCTGAACCTCGCGGGTGATCTCTTCGGGACAGGAATCGATCCTGTACGACCTCCATACTCGGAAATCCGTGATCGGCAGATCGTGGGCCACGAACAGGTTGTTCATCATCTCCTTGTCCATCGAGGCTCCGGATGCAGCCACACCGCTTCCGACATACGGGATCCCCATGAGGTCCAGTGCTCCCTGGATGCGGCCGTCCTCCCCGAAGGGCCCGTGCAGGACAGGAAAGATCACGTCCAGATCGAGGTACTCACCGGAGGACTCCACCAGCAGGCCTCCATCATCACCCGGCACCAGCTGAACTCTCTTCGCCCCTTCGTCGGGCTGCTCGGGAATGCCGCTTCTTATCCACTCCCCCGGCTCGCCGGGCATATACCATCTTCCGTCGCGGGTGATCCCTATGCAGCTCACCCGGTACCGATCGAAATTCAGAGCCTCCCATATGGATCTGATGGACATGAGAGACACATCGTGTTCCTCCGAGGATCCCCCGAACATGAGTCCCAGGGATATCTTTCTTTCGCTCACCGACCCACCTCCTAACAGTCATGCTGTTCATAGTGTATTACTTCCCGCTGCAAACACCACCAATCAGAGGGGCCGAAGTGAGCGCTCGTGCCTCAGAGGGGCAGGAGCATAGACCGTGCCAGGGACATGGTGCCAGCCCCCGTGTCGCACCCTACGTGGATGATGCTGTTGCCGGTGACATCACCGAGCTCCCGGGTGATCGTCTCGCCCACAGGAGACCTGTTGATGCCCGGGGCATCGGTGAAGAACCCGTGGTGATCCTGTGCCGGGAGAGTCCAGGCCCTTCGATTAGCCTCTATCTCTTTCAAGGTTAGACCTTCTCAACGCGGAATGTGTTCCGCCCCTCACCGGATGAAGGCACCTGCGAGAGCACAGTAAACAAGTGCCTATCCCGTGCCCCGCCGCATTGATGCCAGGCATCCCTCCTCGGCCGCATCCACCATCCTCACGTCCTGCAGGCTGCCCTCGTCATCGGGCCGGGCACCGACCACCCAGGTCGGTACGTAGCTGCCGCTGTAGCCGTGAAATAACGTACCGGCGGCGGTGGCGAAGGGAACTTGTTCCGCACCGACTCTCTTTTCCAGCAGGACCCGGGCCGTGCCTCCCACCTGCTGGCGGTGAAACTGCAGGCCGCAGGCGCGGGCCAACTCCAGCAGTTCATCGCGGCGGCGCCGTTTGAGCTCCGGGGACACCCCTCCCTGCAGACGGGCCGCCCGGGTGCCCGGACGCGGTGAGAAGGAAAACACGTGAATCCGGGAGAAGCCGATATCACGGATCAAAGCCAGGGTTTCCCGGTGGTCCTCCTCCTTCTCCCCGGGGAACCCTACCATGATGTCGGTGCTCAGGCCCAGATCGGGCATATGATGGCGGGCTCGGTTCACCAGCTCGGCGTATTCGCACCGGCTGTACCGGCGGCCCATCCGGTCCAGGACGCGGTCGCTGCCGCTCTGAACCGGCAGATGCAGGTGATGGGCCACCCGCCCCTCGGACGCCATGACTCTGAACAGGTCCTCATGCACATCCATCGGCTCCAGCGAACTCAGGCGCAGCCGCCAATCACCATCGACGGCCGTAAGATCCTGCACCAGCTGGGTCAAGGGGACATCGGCGCCCGCTCCGCGGCAATAGGCCCCCAGGTGAATCCCGGTGAGGACAATCTCTCGATACCCCGCATCAAGCAGCCTCCTGACCTCCTCGAGGATCTCGTTCCCGGGGCGGCTCCGCAGGGGTCCTCTCACGTACGGAATCACGCAGTAGGAACAGAACTCATCGCAGCCATCCTGGACCTTGACCACCGCCCGGGCCCTGTCAGGGAACTCCGAAATACCGGGCGGTCCGTAGGGAACCTCCTCGCCGGGGCACAGCTGAAGGATCGCTGGCCCCTCGCTCCTGCATCCGCGGAGAAGGTCGGTAACTGTCGACACCACCTCCTGCAGGGTCGTCACACCGGCCAACAGGTCGACGGGGATCTCGTCAAGAAGGCGGCGCTCTTCCTCCTGCTCCGCGGCGATCACTGACTGGGGGTAGCAGCCCAGGACCGCCACCACGGCAGCCGGACTGGACCGGCGTGCACGGCGGGCAGCCCTCCGGGACTTGGCGGCTGCCTCCCGGGTGACGGCGCAGCTGGCGATCACGTAGGCGTCGGCTGTATCGGAGAAATCCACCACTGAAAAGCCCTGCCTCTGAAACTCCTCGCACAGAGCCTGGGCGTCGTATTGATTGGTCTTGCAGCCCAACACGGTAACAGCCACCTTCAACCCGGTGGATCCCAAGGACGGTCTCCCTTCAGCTACGGCGTTGCAACACCATCGCCGTCCAACACCCCTCGTGCCTCTCCGCCGTCACGTCCCATGCCCCGGCAAACGCCCCCCGTATCCTGGGGACCTCAGCGCAGTAGATGCCGGAGAGAACCAGTTTGCCTCGGGGGGCGGTCAACATGTCGAGGGTACGGGCACGGGCGGTGATGATATCCGCGGTGAGGTTCGCTACTACCAGGGGGAAGGACATCGGCCATGTATCGTAAGGCAGTTCGGCCGCATCACAGGCACACAGGTGCAGCCGCCGGGTTACGCCGTTGCGGATGGCATTTTCCCTGGCGCAGGCCACCGCGGCGGGATCGATGTCGCACCCATACCCCTAGGACACCCCCATCCTCAGGGCCGCCACTGCCAGTACACCCGTCCCGCAGCCCACGTCCAGTATGCTGTGAAAGTCCCCCCGGCTGATCAGCTCCACCAGGCACCCCAGCGCCAGCCGGGTGGTTTCGTGGTACCCGGTCCCGAAGGCGGTGCCGGGCGTGATGATCACCTCTAGTTCGTCATCGCCGCCCGCCTTGTCCACGCACCATGGGGGGACAACGCAAATAGGGCCGATCCTGATCGGCCCCATGCCCTCCCTCGCCCTCATCACCCAGTCCTGATCGTCGCACCGCCTCACCGTGATCCGGCACTGCATCGACCCCAGGGGAGACAGGGCGGTCTGCAGCCGGCGGCGGACGTCTTCCTCCTGCCCCACGCTCGCCGGATAGTAGGTGATGAGGGTGACCCGGTCATCCCGGCGGGGATCCCGTTCCTCAAAGCCCCCGGGCACCTCGTCGATGAGGTGGCCCGCCACCTCATCCATCCTGTCGCGGGGTATCTCGATGCTTACCTCCCACAGGCCATCATCCATCCCGGTCAGCACCCCGGTTGAACGCCCTCTTGACCCGGTTGATGAAACCCTCATCATCGGGGCTCGAGATCTCTTCACCCCTGAGAGCGGCGAACTGCTCGAGGAGTTCTCTCTCCTCCGCGGAGAGGTCCCGGGGTATGATCACCCGCAACGTCACCACGTGATCTCCGCGTCCGTAACCACGCACGTACGGGATGCCTTTCTCCCGCAGTCTGATCGTATCACCGTGCTGTGTTGCTGGCTTAACCGTGATGCTCTCCTCGCCGTCTAGGGTTTCGATCTGCTTTTGGACACCCAGGCAGGCCTCCACCATGCTGATGGTGACCTCGGAATGGACATCGTTGCCCTCACGACGGAAAACGGGGTGCCTGCGGACCCGCACCCTGACATATAAGTCACCCCTGGGCGCACCGTCCGTGCCCGATTCACCCTCACCGGCGAGGCGGAGGCGCATCCCGTTCTCCACCCCGGCGGGGACGTTGACCTCAACCGTACGCTTCCTACGCACCGTTCCCCTACCCATGCACTCGGCGCAGTGGTCCTCGATGACCTCGCCCCGACCGTGGCATTCCGGGCAGGTCCTGCTGGCCACGAACTGTCCCAGCGGCGTGCTCCGCGCGGAGCTGACGCGTCCGGAGCCACCGCACTTTGAACAGGTCTTAGGACTGCTGCCCGGCCTTGCTCCGCTTCCCCCGCAGGTCGGACAACCCTCGGAACGGGTGATGACGACCTCCTCGGCACACCCGAAAGCCGCCTGTTCGAAGTCCAGGTCCAGGGCCAACTCGAGGTCTCGGCCCCGGGCCGCCCTGCGTCCGCGGGTGCGGGGTCCACCCCCACCGAAGAAGGCCTCGAAGATGTCGTTGAGGTCCTCGAAATCCGAGAAACCTCCGAAGTCCCTCGCGTTGAACCCCTCGAACCCCCCGGCCCCCGCTCCACCTGCGGCATGGCCGAACTGATCGTAGGCGCGCCGTTTCTCGGGGTTGCTCAACATCTGGTACGCCTCGTTTATCTCCTTGAAGCGAGTCTCGGCGTCCGGATCGTCAGGGTTAGCATCCGGGTGGTGCTTGCGAGCAAGTCGGCGGTAGGCCTTCTTGATCTCCTCCTGGGATGCATCCCTGGAGACTCCGAGGACCTCGTAGTAGTCTCTTGCACCCGGCAATAGAGGTCACCTCTCAGCTCGATGGCTCGGCGGTCTGTCGGTCATTCTCGGACCTCGTAATCAGCATCGACACTCTCATCATCGTCATCGGGTCCGCCGGCTGCATCCTGGCCGGGTGTACCGTACGCCTGGGAGCTGACCTCGTACAGGGCATCGGTGAGCTTCTCGGTGACCTCCTTGATCTTCTCTGCGGACGCATCTTCGTCCTCGAGAACCTCCCGTACCTCGGCGATGCGCTCCCTGACCTTGTCGGCTAAAGCCCCGTCTACCTTATCTCCGAGGTCCCTGAGGGTTCTCTCCGCGGTGTATGCGGCCGAATCGGCCTCGTTGCGGGCCTCAACAGCCTCGCGCCGCCTCCGGTCCTCCTCAGCGTACTCCTCGGACTCGTCGACCATGCGCTCGATCTCTTCATCGGAGAGACCGCTGGAAGACTTGATGGTAATCTTCTGTTCCTTGCCCGTCGCCTTGTCCTGTGCTGAGACATTGACGATGCCGTTGGCATCGATATCGAAGGTCACCTCGATCTGCGGTACGCCCCGCGGCGCCGGCGGTATGCCGTCGAGCAGGAACTTGCCGAGGGACTTGTTATCCCGCGCCATCGGCCGCTCTCCCTGCAGAACGTGTATCTCCACCTGGGTCTGGTTGTCGGCCGCCGTGGAGAAGATCTGGCTCTTCTTCGTCGGAATGGTGGTGTTCCTCTCGATCAGCCTGGTGAACACCCCGCCCAGGGTCTCGATTCCCAACGACAGGGGCGTGACGTCCAGGAGGAGAACGTCCTTGACGTCACCGGAGAGGACTCCCGCCTGGATGGCAGCGCCGAGGGCCACGACCTCGTCGGGGTTAATCCCCTTGTAAGGGTCCTTGCCGAGGACCTCCTTCACCCGCTTCTGCACCAGGGGAATCCGGGTCGAACCTCCCACCAGGATGACCTTGTCTATCGCGTCGGGCTCAACTCCCGCATCGCTCATCGCCTGTTTCATAGGCTTGACGGTCTTTTCCACCAGGTCCGAAATCAGATCTTCCAGCTTGGCACGGGTCAGGGCCATGTCCAGGTGCTTCGGACCCGAGGAATCGGCGGTGATGAAGGGGAGGTTGATGGACGTCTTCATGGCCGTGCTCAGCTCGATCTTGGCCTCCTCCGCAGCCTCCCTCAGTCGCTGCCTGGCCTGTGCATCCTTGCCGAGATCGATGCCGTTGTCCTTCTTGAACTCGGCAATCATCCACTCCATGACCCGTTCGTCGAAATCGTCACCGCCCAGGATGTTGACGCCGCTGGTGGCCTTGACCTCGAACACCCCATCGCCCAGCTCGAGGATCGACACGTCGAAGGTCCCTCCTCCGAGGTCAAATACCAGTATCGTGGCGTCCTCCGACTTGTCGAGGCCGTACGCCAGGGATGCGGCGGTGGGCTCGTTGATGATCCGTAGAACCTCCAGCCCGGCGATCTGTCCAGCGTCCTTGGTGGCCTGCCGCTGGCTGTCCGAGAAATACGCCGGCACGGTGATCACCGCCTGGGTGATAGACTCACCCAGGTACTCCTCGGCATCCCTGCGCATCTTCTGCAGGATGAACGCCGAGATTTCCTGGGGGCTGTACTCGGTGTCGTCTATGTGCACCCTGTGATCGCTGCCCATCTTCCGCTTGATGGAGCCGATGGTGCGTTGAGGGTTGGTGATGGCCTGGCGTTTCGCAACCTGCCCGACCAGTCTCTCGTCGTCAGCGGTGAACGCCACCACCGAGGGCGTCACCCTGTCGCCCTCCGTGTTGGGGATGATGGTGGGCTCGCCCCCCTCGATCACCGCCATGCAGGAGTTCGTGGTCCCGAGATCTATGCCAAGTACCTTTGCCATGATCTATTCTTCCTCCTTGTCCGCCTCAGATTCATCCGAATCCCCATCATCCGTCGAGGCCTGCGCCACCATCACGCGTGCGGGGCGAACCAGCCTGTCGTTGACCTGATAGCCCGACTGAAGCTCCTCAATGACCATGCCGTCGGAGTAACCCTCGGCGGGCAGATGGACAGCAGCCTCATGCAGGTGAGGATCGAACTTCTCGCCCACCGTTGTGATTCTCACCACACCCACCGCCTCGAGCTGCTGCTGCAGCTGACGAAGGATCATGTCGACACCCTTGCTGACCGGATCCTCCTCATCGGCGTTTTCGAGGACGCGCTCCAGGTTGTCGATGACCGGGAGGAAGAGCCGAACGGTCTCTGCCTGTGCATCGGACCGTATTTGCTCCTGCAGCCGCCGCGTACGCTTCCGGTAGTTGGCGAAATCAGCACGCAGCCGCAGGATAGTCTCCTGGGCATCGACCAGTTGTCGCTTCAGATCTTCCTCCCGGACCCGGGAACACTCCTCGTCAGTCTCGCATTCATCCACAATCGGTTCTTCCTCACTGCAGCCGCAGGGCACTTCCGGTATGTCCTTTTCCCACACCACAGCATCACGCTCCCCATCATTGTCACCGCGGGAGATACGAACCGCCGAAGGGACGGGTATCCGGAGCCTCCCCTGCACACCCGCACCCGCGTGAAACAGCCTCCGGCTGGTAATATACCGCCTTCACTCCCAGACCTACCATACCGATAACCCCGTGGGTGCCGCAACGTATGCGGGTGCCGGCTCGATCAGTCCCGTCCGCGGGGCGTGCCCACGGGCGCAGCCCTCACCCGCCTGGCGGTACTACCTGCGGCTCAACACGTCGCTCAGGGCTTCGGTGATGGCATCGACGACCCCCATGACCCTGCCGTAGTTCATCCGCCTGGGCCCGAGGACACCGATCCTGCCGACGGGACGACCGTCGATGTAGTATACGGTCGATACCAGGCTGCAGTCCCACATGTCGCGGTAGGTGTTCTCCTTGCCTATGAGAGCGAAGACTCCCTCGGAGGGGAAGGGCCGGAACAACCCCCGTATAACAGAATGACGCCCCAGGGCGCTCAGCACCTTCTGGGCGCGGCTCACGTCCTGGAACTCGGGCTGTTTCATGATGTTGACCGTTCCCTCGAGGTGAAAATCCGCCTGCGACCGATCGCTCTCCGAGAGAGCCTCGTGAGCCGCATCCAGGAGTTTGCGGCAGTAATTCAGCTCCGACTGCAGCCTGCGGAGGGTAAGACCCTCGGCGACATCCCGCAGGTGGTGGCCCCTGAGGTAGCGGGTCATCACCGACGAGACGTGGTGCGCTGTCTCCTGGTCGACGTCCTCGGACAGCTCGACCATCCTGTTGTACACCAGCCCCTCCTCGGTTACGAGAAGCAGCAGTGCCCTCCCCGCCCTGAGGGGGATGATCTCCACCCTGTTGCAGACCGACTCTCCGGGGTACGGCGCGGCGACCAGGGTGAGGCAGTCCGTCACCTCTGCCAGGAGACGGCCGGCGGACTGCAGCACGGAATCCACCGCCGATACGCGCTGCTCAAGGGCACGGCGCATGCCCTCCAGCTCCTCCCGGCTGGGGCTGGCGATGCGCACCAGCTCGTCAACGTAGAAGCGGTATCCCTGGTCGGAAGGAACGCGGCCGGCCGAGGTGTGGGGCTGCTCCAGGTAACCCATGTCTTCGAGGTCAGACATCTCGTTTCTGATGGTGGCCGGACTGACTCCAAGCTCGTAATCCCGGGCTATTGTTCGGGACCCGACGGGCTGGGCATTCAGGATGTAGGCCTCAACTATAGCCTGCATAACCTTGCGCTTTCTTTCGTCGAGATCCATATCAGCACCACCTCTAGAGGAAACACAAGGTCGAAAATCAAGCGAACTCCGTGGCCTCGTTAGCACTCTATGCCTGAGAGTGCTAATCGCGTCTATAAAAGTACCATCCCCCGATGGCCGTTGTCAATGTAGAGCTCGGTTCAAAGACCCTTCGTGTACGTGGGTGCTCCCGTCGAACCGGTAACCCTCCCCGAGGCTCTCAACGGCACAGGCTCCTGTCGATGCCCATGACACACCGACGACCGCCTCCAGCCCCAGTGACAGATAATATGGACACGATATGCATACACTCCTGATGGAGGTGATGACTCTTGGTAACGGCAATCGTGCGATTCGTGGTATCAGCTCTGGTTCTGCTGTTGGTGGGCTACGTCGTACCCGGCTTCAGCGTGATCGGATTCACCTCGGCCCTGATGGCGGCCCTGGTGATTTCCATCGTGGCCTGGGGCATCGAGGCGATCCTGGGCAGAAACGTCAGCCCGCGGAACCGCGGCCTGGTGAGTTTCCTCGTGGCGGCGGCGGTCATCTGGAGCGTCCAGTACGTTGTGCCCGGGGTGGCGGTGACGGTGCTGGGAGCTCTGATAGCCTCGGTGATCATCGGGTTGATCGACACCGTCGTGCCCACCACGATACGCTAACTCAACATCAACTGATAACCGGGGAGCAGGCAAGGCAGGGCTCCAGCTCCCCCCAATCCTCATATCCCGCCGCTTCCCCGCGTAGGAATGCAGTGAAGATAATCGCGGCAGTTGCGGGGGGGGCGGTACGTGGGTTGGCATCGCCGGAGAGTAGCAATTCACGTGATCATCATATATGCTGCGATCATCGCCGCATCCTTCCTCGTAGCGAGGCAGTCACCCGTACCCTCCTTCGATGAGGAAGCAGTGCCGGTGTTCGGCGAGGCAGACCCACCGCCCACCGATGCCCCGGATCGAAGGGGCCTCAGCCTGGGTCCAGTCCTTGATGCCCTCAACCTGGCAACGGAGCTGTACAAGTCCGTGCTCAACCTGGGTCTTCCCGGGCTCGGTCTGCACCAAAGGCAGGCGGAGGATGAGCACTACTGGGTCCAGCTGTTGGTGGATTTCGTGTACCTGCTCACCGACGTCCGGCTGACGGAGCCTTTCACCTTCCTTCGCACCACCTACCCCATGCTCTCTCTCGTCGTGCCCCCCGGTCCCGGCACCCAGCCCAGCTACGTGATGCACCTGCCGGAAGTGTCACCTCCCGCTCTGGAGGACCCGCCCGATGCCAAGGCGGGCGAGGGTGAGGAGCAGGAACGCACCGTCGATGATCTCTGGCTCGGCGCGGAGCACCCGCAGGTGTTGATCTATCACACCCATACCCAGGAGTCGTACTGGGATGCGGTTATAGAGGCCACGGGCGATTCCCAGCCGCGTGATCCCTTCATCGCCGATGCCCGCTACAACGTCCTGCGGGTCGGCACAGAACTCGCCCGGGAACTGAAGGACGCCTACGGCGTGGGAGTGATTCATGTCACCGACTACTTCGACACTCTACCGGGCGGCAGCGGCATGAACCGTGTCGGCGCCTACGCGCGGTCAGCAGAGAAGGTCGCGGTGGTGCTTGAGCAGTACCCGACGGTGTCCATGGTGCTGGACGTGCACCGCGATGCCACGCCCCGCGAGGTAACAGCCTTCACCGCCGAATGCGGTGAAACGTGGGCCAGGGTGATGATCGTCCTGGGAACGGATAAGCACCTCGAGCACCCCCACTGGCCGCTCAACGCCGCCCTGGCGAAGGATTTTGCCCGTGTGATGGAGGTAGAATACCCGGGCCTCTACCTGAGGACCCTGACCAGGGACTACCGGTACAACCAGCACCTGAGTCCCGGGGCGCTGCTGTTGGAGGTGGGGGGAATAGAGAACACCCTCGAGGAGGCACTGGCGACGGCCCGCATGCTGGCCCGGGTCGTGGCAATCCTGCTACACGAGGGCGTGGTCCCCGACCGACGGTAGACGCCATCTATACGCGAGCAGCGCCCCCGGGGTTGCCCCGAGAGATGGGTGGGTGCCCCGCCACGCCCATTGAACCCCTGCACCGTTTGTGTTAGAATTCGCGCGGAGGTGAGAACGTTGGCCAACATCAAGTCCGCCATGAAGCGTGCCAGGACTTCTGAGAAGCGGCGCCTGCGTAACAAGCAGGTCAAGAGCCAGATGCGGTCGGCGATCAGGCGGTTTGTGGCTTCTGTCGAGTCCGATGCCGGCGAGGATCTCCAGGGCAGACTCAACGAAGCCGTCAGCATGATCGATCGCGCCGTTTCTAAGGGCGTTGTGCATAAGAACCAGGCAGCACGGAAGAAGTCCCAGCTGTACCGCGCCTTCAACGAGCGGGAGACCGGCTGATACGCTGATCTTCCGTGATCGTGCTCCTAATTCCCCGACAACCTCAACTCGGGATTTGATAGGACTGCGACCAGCCTCTGTATGGCCATCTTCGGTCGCCATCTTCCCGTTTTGATTCCCAGGTCGGTTTCGAGGACGAGCTCCAGGGCCCTTTCCAACTGAGCCCTGGAGAAGCTCCTTCCCTGCCGCGCACACTTCTGAACGACGAAGGGATGCTGCCCCAGGAGCTTTGCTGCGCGGCGCGCGTCCGCACCCGAGGCGATTTCGCTTCTGACGTGCCAGATCAGTCTGACCTGCCGCGCGATCATGCCCAGGAGCATCAGGGGGTCGGCCCCGGCCTGCAGCATGGCCTCGACGGCAACGACGGCATCTCTTGAATTGCCCATGCCCACCGCATCCACCAGGGCGAAGATATCCTCCTCGCGGGGAATGGCCGTCAGGCGCGCCACCTCCTTCGCCGTGACTGCCTTCCGGTCCCCCACGTAGGTGACCAGTTTGCTCAGCTCATTTCTCAGCTGGTCAAGGGAAACATCGTAGTCGGCGATCATGCGCAGGGCATCGGCATCTATGTCCTTTCCGTCCGCGGCCAGCTCCCGGCGGATCCAGCGCCGCAGCCTGTCCCCCTTCGGTCTGTCACAGCTCACCACCCGCGCCCTGTCATCGCCGGCAAGGGCCCGGTAGAGGCGCCTCCTCCTGTCCATGCTGCCGACGGCGATGCAGAGACAGGTGAACTCGGAGGGGTCGCCGAGGTAGCTGAGCCATTTCCCCTCCTCCACCTCGTCGCTCCCGTCGAAACCACGGGGGTCCACCGCCAGCACCAGCCTCGTCTTCCTATCGAAGGTCACCGTGTTGCAGGCGGAGAGAACATCATCCGCTCCCCGTCCCTCGAAACGCAGATAGTTCAGAGAGTCGGGCGCGATATCCAGTTGGCGCCGCAGTAAGGAGACGAACTCGCGCACCAGGAGCGATTCCTCACCCATGAGCAGGTACAGGGGTGCTATGTCTCCCCGCTGTATGTCGCGGAAGCACTGATGATAGTCCATGAACGAATCCTTCCCGGTCCAGTTCAGTCCAAGTCCAGGGCCTCCCGCACGGTGCCGGAGCGGTCGCCCGATATCTCGAGGCTCACCCTCAGCCCGGCATCGGGGCAGCGAACCAGCCATTCAGCCCTGCGGACCCGATCCGGTATGCTGCGCAGTCCGGCGGTGGCGCCGCCGTCGAGGTGTCCGATGTCCCACCGCATCTCTCCCATGACCAGCTCAGCACCCTCGGGGAGCGCCAGGCGTCCCTTCGGGGGCCTGGTCTGGGGTGATGTCCCCTTGGACGTGACCCGGGTGGGAAGCCACCCTGCGTTGCATACCACGGCCCACACCCAGTATAGGCCGTCCGCGAGGCGCTCGGAATCGAACTCGGTGACCTCGAGCCTGGGAAGGGCCGCCGCGTTGACCAGGGAGGCCAGCATGTTCTTTTTGCACTCCTGCTCCAGAAAGGCCGGCGGTGGGTTCTGGGCAACGTACTTCACGTTGATGCCGCCGATCTCCACGTCACCCAGCTGGGGGTGATCGAAGGCGGTCCAGGGAAGGAAGCTGTCCGGTGAGTTTTCGTCTATCCATCCCAGCACCTTCAGGTCGTCCTGCTCCCGCTCGGACGGCGTAAGCATGAACCGCTCCTGGGGACTGCGCCGCTTCACACCGGCCCGTTCGGAGAGATTCCACAGCTCCGGGGCGAAGGCGATGACGCCGTGCATCTCGTAGGCAAAATCGATGAAGCTGCCGTGACTGGGCCGCTTCTTGTCGAGGGTCATGGCGTCCCAGACCGACTGGCAGGGATAGCCCGTCAGTTCCTCACCCCGGTCGCCGAGCTGCTGGTGAATCCGCAGGTCCGACATGTTCATCTCGGAGTCGGGGCCCGTACACAGCGGGCGCAGGATTATGCCGCCGGTAGTGTGATAGGACGTGACCCCGGCGATGTTCCGGTGTGCTTCGAAAAAGCGGGCGATGTTGTGGGTCTCGGGCTCGGAAAGGGGAAACGGTCCGGCTCCCCGCTGCCCGGTTTCGTCCTTCCAGCCCATGGGGTAGTTCCGGTTGAGATCGAGACCCCACCGCGGCGGCTTGCTGCGAACCTCGGCCCCATCATAGTCATCGCTGACGCCCTCGGGGAACAGGTCGTAGAACGGACCCTCATGATCGTCGGGTTCGCGTAGGACCATCAACCGCGGGTCGTGTTCGGATGCGCGCCAGGCCCCCGAGGGGGATTCCACCCTCATCTGGACTATGACACCGTTTCCGTCCACATCCTCGGGGCGCAGGCCGCCGTGCTCGTCATCGCTCTCGGCCGGCCAGGGTCTCACCGAAGAGCGCAGCATGTCGGCCGTACTCAGGTACCTCTGAGATCCGTCGGGACTGACCCGGGGAACGATGTACAGGGTGAAGTTCTGCAGGAGCCGGGTTATCTTCTCATCCCCACCGTGATTTTCGAGAAGGTGAACTATGGTGTACAGGGCGACCATGGAGCCCGTTACCTCGCCGGCGTGGTGGTTGGCGTCTATGTAGTAGGCCGGCTTGTCATCCGCCGCCCCGGCCTTCATGTCAGTGATGGTCACGACCCAGACATCGCGACCCTCGTACGATTTGCCGATCGATTCCATGGATGCCAGCTGGGGGTACTCCCCGCACAGCTGCTCCAGCACCTCCGTCATCTCATCATACTCGTAGTATCGGTCAAAACTGACCCTCGTCTCAGGCAATCCTCGCGCACAGCTCCGTGTCCGTAGCTGCGCTTCCCCCTTTCCGGCGACGGATGTAGCCGTCCATGTTCATCTCAATTCCCTATCCACCGGCAGAGCTCCTCCCGCGATGGGCGCTTTGAGCGGCGATCATCGTCCGGACCCGCCAGCGGTACCCGTCCGTCTCCAGGATCACGGCTCCTACATCGCGGGTGGCGAGGGTGAGGATCCCGGCCTGCTGCAGGCGCCCGAGGGTGGACGGCGAGGGATGTCCGTAGGGGTTGGCACCGACGGGGATCACTGCCAGGGCTGGCCCCACGGCCTGTAGGAGCGTGGGTCCCGATCCGGCGGCGGCGCCGTGGTGGCCGACCTTCAGCACTTCTGCAGCCAGGTCACAACCGTGAAGATCCACCATCCAGTACTCACCTATGCCCTCCACGTCCGCCATGTTCAACATCGTCCACTCCCGGTACTGCACCCTGACCACCACGCTCGCCCGGTTCAGACACAGGAGCCCCTCGGCCTCGCGGATGGGCCACAGCACGGTGACCTCGGCCTCGCCCAGCTGGATGCGGTGTCCCTCCCTCACCCTCTTCGCCGTAACGGCATGTTCGCTGACGGCCCGCTCGAGTTGTGGATCGCTCTTGAGCCCTGCGCCCGATTTGCATAATGGACCATACCACAGTTCACCCACCTGCACTGCGTTCAACAGCGAGACCGCTCCCCCGGTGTGGTCCGCATGACCGTGGGTGAGCAGGAGATAGTCTATCCTCTCTATCCGTCGGTTCTGCAGGTACGGCAGCACGCGGCTGTCGAGTAGAGCTACCCCGTCCCGGGTCCGCGGTCCGGTATCGATCATGAAGGTCCCTCCACCGGGAACCTCGAAGAGAATGCAGTCCCCCTGCCCGACGTCGAAGACGGTGACACGCAAGAGCCCGGATCCCGGTACGGGCAGGGTGAGTAGAACCCCGGCCGTCACAAACCACGCTATAACGAGGGCAGCGAGCACTCTCATCCGGCGGCGGGATGATTCCGGGAGCGGTCCGCCGCCTCGACGCAGGCACACCACCATGAGGAACCCCAGGGTCAGGTACACGCAGATGAGCTCCCCTAGATCCAGGGTCAGCTGGACTCCCAGGGGCATCCGCGCCAGGAGGCGGACGACCCCGGCGAGGGCCGCCACGGGTGCAGCCAGGACGCGCAGAAGCACTGACGGCACCCCCAGGACCGCGCCCCCCGTTAGGATCCAAATGGAGGCGAGAACCAGGCCGAACACCGGGGTCACCAGGGGGTTGGCGATGAGACCGAGAAGGGACGAGGCCTCGAAGTGGTAAAGCACCAGTGGAAACACCGCGGTGTGGGCGGCGAGGGTGGCGGCCAGGGCATCGCGAAGTCTCAGAGGAACCGGCCCCATCCACCGCAGCATCACCGGCCTGACGGAGATGAGGGACAGGCACGCGGCAAAGGACATCTGAAACCCCACATCGAACACCAGGCCGGGCCGCCCCGCTACCAGCAGCAGGGCCGCTGCGGCCAGAACGTTCAGGGCGTCATAGCGCCGCATCAGCAGCGGCGCGGTTACCTTCGCGGCGAACAGAACGGCTGCCCTGCTCACCGATGGCCCTCCTCCGGCCAGGCCGCTGTATCCGAAGACGAGGACGAGACCCAGGACACAAGCAGCCCGCCGGGGCAGCATTCTCTCCAGGATCCACAGGACCGACAGTCCGAACATCATGACGTGTAGGCCGGATACGGCCAGTAGGTGCCCGAGACCGGAGCCGCGAAAACCCTCGGCCAGTTCGTCCGCTATCAGGTCTCGCTCCCCGCATATGAGAGCCACGGCCAGGCCCGCAGCATCTTCTCCGATGTCGCCGGTGCGCTCCACGATGCGCTCCCGGAGGAATCCACGGAGGCTGAGCACCCGGTCCGGCCAGGCCCGTGTCGGGCCGTGGTCGGTCTCCATGGCCTCAACCGAGAGGCAGTGAGTAATATTTCGGTTGAGAAGGTAACTCCGGTAGTCGAACTGACCCGGATTCCGGGCCGACCCCGGCGGGAAGATGTCTCCCACCACGCGGTAGTAACTCCCCGCGGAGGCTGGTTCCGAGGAGTATACGAGCAGCCGGGAATCGATGGAGTCGTCGGGTCCGTCAACAACCTCACGAACCACGGCCTCCCAGCGGTGGCCACCCGTTGAGGTCCGCCGCGAGGACTGCACGGCCAGCACCCTCATCTCGGAGTGAGGATGCCGCTCGTATCCCGAGGCCTCGAGCTGCACCGAATGCAGGCACCAGCGCACAAAACCGAGACTGAGCATGCCGATGAATATGAGCACCACCGCCCCCGCACGGCGACGACCTGAAGGCGCCCCGCCAGTAAGGCTGGTGACTGCTAGCCCCACCCCGGCAAGTGCGGCCAGGACCAGGATCAAGATAATGATGTGTCTCCCCGCAGGAGGCGCGACGGAGCAGATCGCGATGCCTGCAGTGAAGCCCACCGCAGCCGGAAGCAACGGTCGATGCACGAAAACCCGTCCTGTGGTGCCTGCTAATTATTCCCATTATAGGTGGATGAGTGCGCCCTGGCAAGGGCCGCCTGGATCACGTATGCGTATGAGTCGGGGGCTTGGGCACAAAAGCAGCGGGTTTGCGCATAGATATCTCTGTGTGGGTGCAGAGACATACTCGGCCGGCTGCAGGACCGTTGAGCGCTGCACCCCTGGCGGAACTGCTCTCCGCAAGGCCCAAGCTGAAGACCGATGCAGAGCCTGATCTCAGCGGGGGACTCATACTGCGGGAGGCTCTGTCCGGACAATGTCGCCCGGTGTGCTCTCCGCACCCTCCGCCCCGTGCAGCCGATGCACACCGAGGAGAGGCACCGGCCCCTCCATCGGGATGCCGTACCGGTCTGACAACGCACTCGCTGGGGTAACCGACCCGAACTGGTAAGACTGGATTTTCACATGCAGCACCGCAGTGCGGCAGCCCGTACTGTTTATCCGACACTGCTGCGATCACGCATTCGGCCGGGCTTCGGAGTGTTGCGATTGCTCCCTTGCGCCTGCTCAGCCACCGCAGGCGGCCTTGATGAGGTCCTGAAAAGCCCTGTGCACCCGCCGGAACACGGGCCCAGGTTCACCGGTTCCGATGCGTTCGCCATCAATCTGCACGACGGGCACCCCCTCCGCCACCGTTCCCGCCAGGAACACCTCGTCGGCATCCATGAACCTTTGGAGGTGGAGAGCCCGTTCAATGACGGGCCAGTCCTTTTCCCTGGCCAGCTTCAGAACGTTGTGTCGCGTAATGCTCGGGAGTATGTTTGCCAGGGGATACGTGTACATGACGTCGTCTATCACAGCAAAGACCGACCGCGCCGTGGCCTCGGTCACGAAACCGTCGCGAACCAGGATAGCCTCGAACGCACCGGCCCGCCTGGCACGAGTCTGGGCCAGGCAGTTTGCCAAAAGGGCAATGGTCTTGATGTAGCATAGGCCTCCCCGGTTGTCGGGATGAGTTATGGCTTTCACGCCCTGTTCAAGGGTCTGCCTGGGCGGGGCACTGGCCTCACGGGCAAACATGTACACCGTCGGTTCGTACTCGTCGGGGAAGGGATGCAGGCGTCGTGCCATTCCCCGGGTCACCTGCAGATAGACCATGCCGCCACTGATATCGTTGTCCTCCAGCAGGCGGTGGACGATATCCTCGACCTCTTGCTGGCTGAGAGGAATCTGCAGATCCAGCTCCTCTCCGCCGAACTGGAGACGCTCCAGGTGTTCCTTCATGCAAAAGGGCACGCCGTTGTATACTCGGATAACCTCGTAGAGCCCATCAGCGAAGTTGAAACCCCTATCCTCGGGTGATATGAGGGCATCCTCGGCGCGCGTGAATTCGCCATTCAGGTAGACTACTGACACTGCGGGTCTCTCCTCTCTCGTGGCTGACATCGGCCTTCTGCGGTCATCGTCTCCCCTCGTCCTTGGCGCCGGCCCGCGGGGAAGGCACAACCGGAGTCTCCGTGCCACCGGAACGAGAGTGAGGCAGAGTACCTCGGATCATCACTCGAGGTTTACACTAACACATCCGTCCACCCGCAACCAATACCGTGAACTGAGGCGACAGTCTCGTCCGCAGAAGAGGGAGAGCCGGAGCTGCGAGATGAGAACCTGTCCCTGAGCCTGCCCGGATCGAAGCTGTCATTCACTGGCCCTCTCGGCAGGGAGTGGACCAGGGGCACCTATCACAGCTAGGCTGTCCGGGCCGGCATACGCTCCCGTCATCAGACCCAGAGAATGAGGCTGAAAGGGTGCAGCGTTCCGGATGTATCCCGCGAGCTGGATACGTGAGGCATCCGCTCGACGCACCCTGGTAACATGTCTCTTTTCAAAACACCAATCAGTGATCTGTGCCTTTTCTGCCCGGCCAGGCCAGAATCGCGTCCTCGAAGGACATCCTCGCCGGTGGTATGACCTTCTCCCTCGGCCAACCCAGGGCCAGGTAGGTCACGACCTCAATGTAGTCCTCAAGATCGAAGTAGCTGTGAATATCCTCGATCTGCTGCGAAGAGAAAGTCGACCAGCACCCGCCCAGGCCTAATGAGTGGGCCATTAATGCCATGTTCTGCATGCAGGCTCCCACGTCCAGAAGCTTGTTTTTTTCCGGTGGTGGAAACTCAACACCATCGTAACCGCGCACATCCATGCAGCAGACTATCTTCACCTGTTCGACCTCGAACTCCAGGTTGTGCCATCTCTCCAATAGGTCGCGGTCCTCGATGACCAGGAATCGCCAGATCTCCAGGTTGCAGCCGGTGGCGGCCCACATTCCCGCCTCCAGGACCTTTTCCACCAGCTCCCGGGGTACGGGGCGGTCTTGCCACTGACGGTAGGACCGGCGCCCGAAAAGAACACTCCGCCATACCCTGGCATCATCGTCACTGAGCGACTCGGGCATGTACGCGCCGGGTGGCTCAACTGACTCGCCTTTTTTGACTCTCTCCGCGACATCCATCAGGGTGCGCGCCCACCGGATGTCGGGTAAGTCACCGGGCAGACCCCTTTCATCCCAGACATCGAGAATCTCCGCTGCGGTCCTGCCGAAGCTAGGTCCCAGAACACGCTCTCCGTAAATTGCTGAGTACAGCTGGTGCTCCACGGTGTGGTGCACCCTCTCTCTGAGATGCATTCGCAAAAACCCCGGGTCCAGTTCTAACATCTGCTCCCTCGTGAAATCAGCAGCCATCGCATATCCCTCCTCGATGCTCCGTTGTTCATCACCATAGGCCGTGGTCGTTGAGGATGTGAGGGTTGGCGGACTTCACATCCGTATCGCCACCCTCCTGTATCCTTATCGAGCCTGTGGCACCCCGGACGACCGCCACCATCGTTGTGTCACCAGTGTTTACAAAATTCAACACGTTGCCGCCACAATCCCCCTCGTGCCGGGGGGCGGATTCCTTCATGCCACACACCCTCTCGGCTCCGTTCACGCGCGGGCAGAGGGACTTGGGAGAACGGGCCCCGGTGGGCGATCTCGTCTTTAACACCGTGTTCTGAGGGCGGCTGCTTCCAGCCGGGGAAAAGTGCGCACGTAAGACCTCAGTAACAGGTGACGATTGCAGCGTGGGGCCGTGCACGAGGAGACGGAATGCGTTCAGGATGCAGCGGTTGGATGGTTGCTCGTTCCTGAGTGCTCACAGCCTCCGGCCCTGCTCATCTACGCCCCGCCTCATTCGACGAAGGAGACATCGAGGAAGTGGGTGGAACAGGAGATGCACGGGTCATAGGCCCGCACCAGCATCTCCAGCCTCAGTGTGATCTCCTCTTTAGGCCTGTCGACCAGGCGCGGAACCAGGGCTCTCAGATCCGCCTCTATGTTCGCCAGGTTCTGACCCGTGGGAATGACACAGTTTGCCCTGGCAATGTGACCGTCGTCGTCGATGGTGTATTCATGAAAGAGCACACCCCTCGGCACCTCGGCTGCCCCCACGCCCGTGCCGGCCCGGACCCGAACCTCGCGGGGTTGGCGGTTCAAGCCCTCCTCGAGGAACCGGTCAATGAGGTCCATAGAGTCGTGCAGGCAGTGCACTGACTCGACTATCTGTGCCATGTTGTTCATGTACGGATTGACGCAGTCCGGGGTCAACCCCAGTTCACCCGCTGTCTCAGCGGCCTCCGGCCGGAGGAGTTCATGGTTTATCTTGTATCGTGCCAGGGCTCCGACCATGTATGATTCACGGGCGTGCCGGGCGTGCTTGGCCGTGGAATGGGGGACCGCGGTCTCGTTGGTCAGCCTTCGGTAGTCCCTGATGTCGTATGTGTAGCCGTCCGTTGTCCGAATGTCCCCCTCTATCCACGCATACTCTCCGGGCAGATGCAGGGCCACGTATTCGGTCTCGCGGTCGAAATCAGGCACATCGACCTCACCCAGCAGCCGCACAGCCTCGGAGACATCCTCCCGGGCCTCGAGCAGACGTGCCCGGATGTCGGTCAGTTCATCGACGGTCGGGAGCCGGGAGAAACCGTTCACCTTCATCGCCACCGGATGCACCTTCCGCCCACAGATCATGTCGGCCAAATCGTTGGCCGTCTCCCGCAGGCGCAGAGCCATCCTGACCGTCTCCGGATGCTCCTGGGCCATCTCCAGCGCGCTCCCCGCCCCGAAGAAGTCCGGGATCACGAGAAGGAACACGTGAAGCCAGTGGCTCTGCATGGTTTCGGCGTTGAACAGAAGCCTTCTCAGCTGCATCGTCTGTTCGGAGGGAGTAACCCCCAGGGCGTCCTCCAGGGCGTTTATGGAGGCCTGTGCATGTCCCACGGAGCATATTCCGCATATGCGCGAGGTGATGTAAGGGGCCTCGTGCCAGGGGCGCTCACGGAGCATGGACTCGAAGAATCTCGGCGCCTCCACGATCTCGAGCTCAGCGCGCTCCAGGGCTCCTTCCTTCATGTTGATCACCAGGTTGCCGTGCCCCTCCACCCTCGTGACGTGGTGCACGTTGATGTTCAGGTCACCGTCGGACATGATCCACCTCCTTCGCCTTGGTGTTAAACATCCTCAGACGCCGCCGCGCCTCCTCCTCGGTGAGGCCGTGCT
This sequence comes from Clostridia bacterium, assembly GCA_003563755.1. The sequence goes on along the minus strand of PWUB01000225.1, from coordinate 13,101 downwards.
GGGTCATTATCTGCACCATGGAATCGATATTGGCCTGCTCGAAGAACCCGCGGCAGCCCGCGCACGCCGACCTGAAGCTGGGGCATCGGGCCGCACATCCTGCCCGCGTGACGGGGCCGAGGCATATCTCGTCGGTGTCCAGGTCGTACACGCAGACATTCTCCTTCATCCGGCACTCGACACAGACGGCAAAGTTGGGGTCGTAGGGCTCCTTACCCAACAGAAGAGAAGTGACCAGCTGAGCAAACTCGGATCGGTCTATGGGACAGCCACGCAGGTAATGATCCACATGCACCACCTCATCGATCGCCCGCGTGGGAATGGTATCATAGTGCCCAGCACCCTCTCCGTAGACCTCGCGGAGGTTTTCCTCGGGGGACATCTCGTTCTTGATGGCGTTGATGCCGCCCGTGCTCGCGCAAGCACCCATCGCCACCAATACGTCGGCCTTCCGGCGTATCTCCTCGAGGACGGGGACCTCGGACTCGCGGGTTATGGAACCCTCGACGAAGGCGATGTCGTATTCGTGTCCCACCGGATCCATGGCCTCCCGGAACGTGACCAACTCGATGGCTCCCGCGATGTCGAGGAGCTGCTCCTGCAGGTTGACAATCTGCAGTTGACACCCCTCGCAGCTCGAAAAGCTGAAGATACCAACCCTGGGTTTCACACGGTATCACTCCCTTCCTCAGAACTCCTTGATCTCGGCGTATGAAAAGCAGGGACCCTCGCGGCACACGAATACCGACCCCTCCTGGCAGTGTCCACACTTGCCGACACCGCACTTCATGCGCCTCTCCAGGGATAAGAAGGTCATATCATCAGGGATTTTGAGCCTCTCCGTCTCCTTGACCACGAAACGGAACATGATATCCGGACCGCATATGAAGGCCGCGGTGCCATCTGGATCCAGGGAGACCCGCTCGAACAGCGTGGTAACCACCCCGACGTTGTGCTTCCATGTGTCATCGGTGACATCCACCGTCAGGTGCAGCTGCACCCCGGGATCCTCCTCCCACCGGGCCAGCTCATCCACGAACAGAAGGGTGTCGGGGGAACGGGTCCCGTAGAAGATGATCACCCGCTCGTAGTCTTCCCGGTTCGCCAGTACGGTATTGATCAGGGAACGCAGGGGAACGATACCCAGCCCTCCGGCCACGAAGAGAATGTCCATACCCCGGACCGCCCGGTAGTCGAAGCTGCTACCGAAGGGCCCCCTGATGCCCAGCACATCCCCGGCCCCCATGTTCCTGATTGCATTGGTGACGTTTCCGACGTGGCGTATGCAGAGCTCGAATCCGTCAGTCATAGCAGGAGCCGACGTGACCGAAATCGGCGCCTCTCCCACTCCAAAGACCGAGACCTGCACGAACTGTCCCGGTTCGTGCCCCAGCTGACGTCCCGACTCGAACCTGAGGTGATACCAGGTCTCAGTACCCGTCATTGACCTGCTGTCAGCTATCACCGCCGGCTCTGGAGCATACAGGGAGGCCCGGCGCCCGGCAACAGCTGCCTGGATCAACTCTCCTCACCCCGGGGGTGTCTGTGCACGGCGTTGTACACCTCGGGATGGTCAATTCCTGCCAGGCAGGTTCGCATGCAGCGGCCGCAGCCCGTGCAGTACAGTTCCCCGTATCGATCCGGAGCGTACTTGCCCTTGTGATAGAAGACGTGGCGGAGCCTGTCGCTGCGGTTCTCCCGGAAATTCTCACCACCGGCAACCCGGGCGAACTCCAACAGGGTACATGCGTCCCACTTCCGCTTTCGTTCACCGGCTCCAAGATCGACGGATACCTCGTCCTGCACGTCAAAGCAGAAACACGTGGGACAGACCAGGTTGCAGCGGCCGCAGCCGAGGCAGCGGGCGCCGTACTCACGCCACACCGGACTGTCCTCACCCTCGGTCAGCACCCTGGGGATCTCGTCTCCGGGAAAGTCGAGCCGCCTTCTCACGGGCTCGAAGTCGGCATCACGCTTGTGCTTGATTCTCTCGAGCTGTTCCTTGTCACGCGCAGTCAGCTCACGGACATCTTCGCATTCTTGCAGCAGCCGAAAGCCCCGCTCCGTGCCGATCGTCACCGCCCAGGAGTCGCCCATGTCCGTCAGCATGATATCGTAGCCCTCGGGCACCTCCAGGGGTCCTATGGCGGCACAGAACGCGTGCTCGTCGCAGGGTTTGAGGCAGTTGATGCCGATGATGGTGGCCCTGTCCCTCTTCTGCAGGTAGTTTTCGTCCTCGTATGTGTCCTCGAAGGCCCTGTCCATCAACCTGATGGCCCTGACATCACAGGGACGCACGCCCAAGAGCACCGTGTCTCTGCTCTGCACCTCGGGCGTTACCTCGACTTCTGCTCCCGAATGGACGGGCTGATCGGAGGGGGTTTGGAAGCGCAGCAGCACCTCCTCCGGCGGGAAGAAGTACTTCTTCGGGGAGTTGAGGGTGGGTGTGTAGCCCTCGACGTCAAGGGCCGAGGCATCCTGGACCTCGGCGTAGATGAACTCATCATCGTCACCCTCTATGGGGGCAACCACGATCGATTCCGCGGCCAGCCGCTCTACCAGCTCGTTGAAGGCATCCTTGGAAACGATCCTGACGGTATCCATGGTCACAACTCTCCTTTGCTGTGTAGATGGTGTTCATCCCATAACCCCTGTTGTGTAGTATGTGTCAGCGGATACACCGTCCAGCTCCCGAATCCCGGTGTTGCCGCCAGCCCTAACCATCCAGACCGTGCACCCGGGGGCTCACAGGTGTCTCAGCATATCCGGGGCAGGGCATCTCCGTGCAGCACCCCCAGGCGTACGGTGCCTCCGAGGGTTGTGACCATGTCCAGGGCTCCATCACCGGAGCGGACTTCCCCCAGGACCGCAGCGTCCATCCCGGAGTCCCGCGACCGCATCACCGAAAGGGCGTGGCGGGCCGCATCGCGCGCAGCTATGACGACCACCTTCCCCTCGTTGGCCAGGTAAAGAGGATCCAGGCCGAGCATTTCTGCAGCAGCACGGACCTCGCTGCGCACGGGGACGGCCTCCTCGTCGATGACGATGTCGTGACCGGAACCTTCGGCGATCTCTGCCAGTGCCGTGGCCAGTCCTCCGCGGGTCGGATCCCTCATGAAGCGGATGCCGCTTGTGCATTCGGCGATGAGATCAGCCGTCACGGCCGCGACGGACCCGCAGTCGCTTGCAACCGGGGTCGAAAACTCCAGGCCCTCCCGGTGGGCCAGGATGCAGACACCGTGATCTCCCACGAAGCCGCTCACCATGACGACATCACCGGGACGTATACGGTCGAGGCCCAGGCGGGCGGCCTCGAGCCTGACTCCCACCCCCGCCGTGTTGATGTACAGCCCGTCGCCGTGTCCGCGTCCGACGACCTTGGTGTCCGACGCGATCACCGAGACGCCGACCTGGCGCGCCGCATCCCCCAGGGATCGGACTACCCGCCTGAGAACCTCCAGGCAGAGTCCCTCCTCGATGATGAATCCGGCGGTCAGCCACAGGGGCCTGGCACCGCAGACACAGAGATCATTGACGGTACCGTGCACCGACAGTCCGCCTATGTCACCACCGGGAAACTCCAGGGGAGAGACGACGAAGGAATCGGTGCTGACGACGAGTTTTTCACCGCCGGGGGGAAGGGTGATGCTCGCTGCGTCATCGAGGAGGGCCAGGCGGTGGTTGCCCAGCTGCGGGAGGAACAGCTCGTGGATGAGTTCACGGGTGGCGGTGCCGCCATCGCCGTGTACGAGCTTAACTCGCCGTTTCTGACTGTCAGGCATACTATTCGGCCTCCCCGTGATATCGGTGGTAGATGGCACAGGCCCCCTCCGACGAAACCATGCACGGGCCGACCGGGTCTTCGGGCCGGCACCGGGTGCCGTGAAGAGAGCATTCGGTCGGGGTGATCCTGCCGGTGAGTACGTCTCCGCATCGGCAGTCTCGCACCTCTTTCGGCGGCTCGACGTTGCTCACCAGGGGCCTGGCATCCCAGGGGCTGAGCGGAGGACGAAGGCCCAGGCCGCTTTCACCTATGGTACCCAGGCCGCGCCATCGAGCATCCTCGGGCAGGAAGAACCGGTCGATGATCTGTCGGGCCTCGGTGTTGCCGTCCTCGGTGACCGCCCGCCGGTACGCGTTCTTCACCCCGGGTCGCTCGTGCAGTACCATGTCGACGAGCATATCCAGGGCGTGGAGAAGGTCGAAGACCTCGAAACCGGCTATGACGGCCGGTACAGAGTGGTCGGTGGCGATGAAGTCCAGGCTCCTGCGCCCCATCACCGTCGACACGTGGCCCGGCAGAATGAGACCGTCCAGCACGCGGTCCCCGTCCTCCAGCAGAGCCTTCAGTGCCGGGGCCAGGGTCTTGCCGCACGGATACATGCGGAAGTTGGTGAGGCCGTGAGAGGCCGCCCTGCCGAGGGCCAGGGCCAGGGCGGGGACCGTAGTCTCAAAGCCGACTCCGAGAAACACAACCAGCCGGTCCGGTTCGCGGCGGGCGATATCCACAGCATCAGTGGGAGAGTAGACTACCCTCACGTCGCATCCCCGGGCCTTTTCGCCTTCGAGGGAGGACGCGGTGCCCGGGACCCGCACCATGTCTCCGAAGGTACACACGATGACCCCGTCGCAGCTGGCCAGGGCTATCATGCGGTCGATGTCCTCCGCCGACGTGACGCACACCGGGCATCCGGGGCCGCTGGTGAGATGCACGTGCCCGGTGAGGGATGTCCTCAGTCCGCTGGCACTGAAAGCGGCAGTGTGGGTTCCACAGACCTCCATGAAGCGCAGGGGGCGGCCGGAATCTTCAACTCGCCCCTTTATCGCTCCCAGGACCCTCCGGGCCAATGCGGGATCCCGGAGCTGCATCAGGATCTTCTTCACGGTGAGCCTCCCTCAACAGGCGGAGTGTCTCCCGGGCCTCATCCTCCCGGAGAACGTGCATGGCGTAGCCGGCATGCATCAGCACGTAGTCTCCTACCTCCACCCCGGGCACCACGTCGATGTAGCAGCGGGTCCGGTTACCGCTGATGTCGACCCGGGCCACTCCGTCCTCAATGGCGATGATTCGAGCGGGCACCGCAAGGCACATGTCTCGATCCTCCTCGCGGGGCGTTGCGGGCGACGGCGGCCTGGCCCAGACTCAGGCCGCCGTCGTTAATGGGAACCTCGCAGGGCAGGAGAACCTCGAAACCATCGTCCACCAGGATCGAGCAAAGCCCATCCAGGAGCGTCGGGTTCTGAAAGACTCCGCCGCTCAACGTCACCGAGGTGCAGCCGGTGATCTCGCGGGCCTTCCTGACTCCGGCGGCCATCATGTCACCCACGGTCCGCTGGAAGCGCGAGGCGATCTCGTCAGGCGCACAGCCCCGGTGCACATCCCTGCACAGAGCCTCCCACATCCCGGTGAGGTCCCACAGGTGTAGGTCTCCGTGCTCATCCAGTGAAAACGGGTAGCCGGAGGTGCTCCACCCCGCCATCTCGCTCAGTTCAACGGCGGGCTGCCCCGAGTAGTGGCTCCTCCGGCATACGTCCAGCAGCGACGCCACGGCGTCGAAGAGGCGCCCGCAGCTGGAGGTCAGAGGAGCGTTGATTCCCCGCCGGCACTGGGCGAGGGCCACCTCAAGATCCTCGCCATGCCCCCGAAACCGACCCAGCATCCGCGCCGCCTCAGCATCACCCAGGAATGTATGCAGGTGGGCCAGCGCCATGCGCAGGGGCCTCTGCACAGCTCGCTCGCCGCCGGGCACGGGAACCTGCACCATGGATATCAACCTCCTGTAGGCCCCGGGATCAGCCCACAGGATCTCCAGGCCCCACAAGGTCCCGTCATCCCCGAATCCGAAGCCGTCCGCCACCAGCCCGATGGTCCGCTGGCCGCGGCCGTGTTCCGCGAGGACGGCAGCATGGTGGGCGTGGTGGTGCTGAACACGTACCAGCCTCATGCTCCCCCGCTCGACCATCTCCCGGGCAAGGGCCGTGCTCCGGTATGCCGGGTGCAGGTCGCAGGCAACCACCTGCGGCGTGATCTTCAGTAGCCCTGCCAGATCGCTGATGCTACTTCCGTAATCCTCGACGGTTTCCTCGTAGCGGAGGGTGCCCATGTGCTGGCTCAGGAAGGCCTGGTCCCCCGAGAGCAGGCAGAAGGTGTTCCTCTCTTCACCCCCGGTGGCCAGTACGTCGGTCCCGGCGTCTCCGACGACCGCGGCATCCAGAATGAGGGGCCTGGGTGCGTAACCCCGTGACCGCCGGATTATCACCTGCACTCTTTCACCGCCGGCGTCGGTGGGACGGACCACCGAGTCGTCGCACCTCCGCACTATCGGCCGGTCGTGCATCAGAAATACATCGGTGATGCCTTCGAGTTGTCGCCTCGCCTCCTGGTTGTCGATGGCCAGGGGCATACCGCGTCGGTTGCCGCTGGTCATCACCAGGACCCGGGAGTCTCCGGACAAGAGCAGGTGGTGCAGGGGCGTGTAAGGGAGCATGATTCCCAGGGAGCGCTGTCCTGAAGCGAGGTCGTCCGCGAGCCGCAGAGGCGGATCATCCCGCCGCTCAAGGATGACGATGGGTGCCTGGGGCGAGGTGAGGATCTCTGCATCGTCGGAATCCAGGCGGCACACCTCGCGGGCAGTCTCCAGGTCTCTAACCATGACCGCCAGCGCCTTACGCGGTCGGCTCTTGCGCTCCCGGAGCATGCGTACAGCCGACGGATTCTCCGCTGAACAGGCGATGTGAAAGCCCCCGAGTCCCTTTATCCCTGCCAGCGATCCGCCGGAGAGCATCCCGTGCAGGGGCGTCCACACGGCGTCCCCTTCGGCGAGCCTCCGTCCCGAGGCATCCTCCAGCCACAGGGTGGGACCGCACTCCGGGCACGCCACGGGCTGGGCGTGAAAGCGGCGGTCACGTACGTCTCTGTACTCGCGGTCGCAGTCAGGACACATCGGAAAGCCGGACATGGCGGTGCTGGTCCTGTCGTAGGGAAGGGCCCGGACTATGGTGAAACGGGGTCCGCAGTTGGTGCAGTTGGTGAACGGATAGCGGTGGTGTCGACCGCCTACCCGGAGAACCTCCTCCAGGCAGTCGGGACAGGTGGATACATCAGGGGAAAGGAGGGTCTCGCGCTGACCGTCTGTCCGGCTGACACGGATGTGAAAGCCCGTGTATCCTCCGGGCTTCACATCCTCGATGCTCACGTCCAGGATAGATGCCATCCTGGGGGCATCTTCCTTCAACGCACAGATGAACCGCCGGACATCTGAGGGGGCTCCCTCGCCGTGAATGAGCACACCCTTCAGGGCGTTGCTCACCCAGCCGGTCACGCGGTGCTTCGAGGCGGTGGTGAACGCATGGGGACGGAGACCCACCCCCTGCACTATGCCCCTGATGACGATCCGCACCGCCCGGGTGGGTCTCTTCCTCATTGGATGTACGCGGCCCCGATCCGTCTCAGCCCGTCCTCAAGCCACGCGTACCACTCGTCCATGCCTTCACCGGTGAGGGCACTGACGGGCATTATCTGTATGCCGGCGTTCACCTTTGCTATCTCGGCCGTGAACTCCTCCAGCCCCAGACCCAACACCTCCAGGAGATCGATCTTGTTGACCAGCACAACGGAACAGCTTCGGAACATCGCCGGGTATTTCTCCGGCTTGTCAACGCCCTCGGTAACGCTGAGCACCATCACTCTCTCGGCCTCACCCAGCCGGTACCCGGCGGGGCATATCAGGTTGCCCACGTTCTCAATGAAAAGAATGTCTCCGCCATCGAGGTCCAGGTCGTCCAGGGCGTGGCTGATCATATTCGCATCCAGGTGACATGCTCCCCCGGTGTTTATCTGCACCACCTGTGCTCCCCGTGCCCGCACCCGTTCTGCATCCCGGGTGGTAGCGACGTCGCCCTCGATCACCGAAATCCCGACCCGACCACCCAGCGCCTCCAGGGTGCGCTCCAGGATCGTAGTCTTCCCTGATCCCGGCGAACTCATCATGTCCACGGCAAAGACTCCGGCCTGCCTCAACCTGTCCGCATTGGCGCTAGCCAGGGTGTCGTTGGCCCGCATCACGCTCTGCATCACCTTGACTTCTCTCATCCTCATCCTCCCTCCCGTGCTCACCGTCCCCGGTAGGAGTCGATGACCAGCTCGTCTCCCCTGATGACACTGACGGCTGTGTCGCAACACCCCCGGCACACGAATTCGTTGCCCCCCAGCTCGGCCTCGGTCCCGCATGACTCACACCGGATGACGATGTCCTGCTCGAAGATATCCAGCCGGGCTTTCTCCAGCAGCGGGTCTCCCTGGGAGAGGGCATTGAAGGCCGTCTCCAGAGCGGGGGGAAAGGCACAGCTGAGGCTGCCCACGGTCATGCGAATCGACTCGATGCGTTCGATCCCCCTCTCGACAGCGCTCGAACGGAGGATCCCGATGACGTCCCTCATCAGTGAGAACTCATGCATTCTCCATCGCCCCCTCGTGCACCCAGCTGAGTATTATGTCCTGCACAGCCCGACACGCTTCGGGCACGGCCCGGCGGACCGACGGCGAGGGCTCTCGGCAGACGCCTTTCGGTGCCTTCCCTATTTCCACTCCCACCACGCACAGCACTTCCGGCAGGCGCTCAGGATAGAGGGTGTCCATCATGTTCAAGGCGTCGGCCAGGTTGAACCCGTGCAGGGAAAAGGCCATGTGCTGTCTCCGGGGTATCCTGCCGGGACCGAAACTCACCACTGTGCCCACGGAGACGCCTGAGATCACGGCATCGACGATTATGGCCCGGTCTCGGTCGAGGAGGTGGGAGACAGCATCCAATCCACCGGGAGCTTCGGAGAATTCGACCCGCAGCCCCGGCAGGCTTTCATCCCCCAGCCTCTCCGCCAGCTCCGAGACGACGCGAAGACCCACGGCATCGTCACCCATCAGCGAACTGCCGATCCCGAGCACCACGACCTCCAGCGTCTCCACGCGGGCACGGCTCCTTCCCAGACCCCGCCGCCGGGACGGAGCACAGGCCTGACCCGGCCGGAGTATGCATGCTCTTGCCTTCACCCTTCATGCCAGGTGTCGCTTGGGAGGGCCTGCGTGCACGATCCACCGGCTCTCTGATCCCCCGGAGAGTACCTCACCCCGATGCGGTTGTCGCTGCAGCAAGTCTCCTCAGGATCCTCCGGACAGGCGTTCAGCCAGGCGCGAATACCTCTCATCCACGGAGTTGTTGCGGATGGCCACGTTGAGTGCCCGGGGCTGCCCCACCAGTATCAGAAGCCTCTCCGCCCGCGTGACGGCAGTGTAGATCAGGTTCCTCTGCAGCATCACGTAGTGGCTCAGCGACAGGACCGCCAGCACCGCGGGGAACTCACTTCCCTGGGACTTGTGAACGGTAGTTGCATACGCCAGCCCCAGCTCATTCAGCTCACTCCGCGCGTAGCACACCGATTCCCCCTCGAAATCGATCTGGAGGGTCGGTTCCTCCACGTCCGCATCATCGGGGGATAAGACATTCCTGATCATACCCAGGTTGCCGTTGAATATACCGCTGTCGCCCTTGGTGTAGTTGTTTCGCAGGCACATGACTTTATCACCGACGCGGAAGGTCACTCCCCCCCTGGCGATTTCGGGCTTGTGCGCGCCGGGGGGATTGACTTCCTTCTGGATTTCGTTGTTCAGGTTGCGGACACCGGCAGGGCCCCGGTGCATGGGACTGAGGACCTGGACTTCATCCAGACAATACGATCCCTGCCCGGTCAGTCGCACCACCAGCTGGACCACCCTTCTGCATATGTCCTCGGGTGACTCCTGCCTGATGAAGTAACTCTCACCGTCGCCCCTGAAGTCCGGTGCAGCGCCGCGATTGATCCGGTGAGCGTTGATGACTATATCCGACACTTCCTCCTGGCGGTATATCTTCTCGAGGCGAACCAGGGGCACGATCTCGCATCTCACCAGGTCCCTGAGAAAGTTACCGGGTCCCACGGACGGGAGCTGGTCCGCGTCTCCGACGAATATGACCCGCATGCTCTCGGGAACCGCATCGAGAAGGTGATCCGCCAGCTCAATGTCTATCATGGAGGCCTCATCCACCACGAGGATATCGCCTTCGAGGGGCTCGTCGGCGTTGTGTCTGAACACGGGCTGACCCTCAACGAAGGAGTATCCGAGCAGCCGATGGATGGTGGATGCGGAGTGGTTCGTCACCTCGGCGAGCCGGCGGGCCGCCCTTCCGGTGGGGGCAGCGAGGCGGACCTTTCGCCCCCCACCGAGGTGCCGCGCCGTCTCCAAGATACCGCGGACTATGGTGGTCTTACCGGTACCGGGACCTCCGGTAAGGACCATCACTCCGGCACCGAACACCCTTCGGACCGCCTCCCGCTGCTCGGGAGCGTACTCGATCCCCACCGCTGCCTCGACATACCTGAGGGCCTGTTCAACGGCCTCATCGGGAGGAGCAGTGACCTCTCCGTGATAGAGGAGAGACGCCAGGCGCTGTGCTACCCGGCTCTCGCAGTGATGGTAGCGGATGAGGTACACCGCGTCACCCTCGATGCGCACGATACCGTCCCGTTCCGATGCGGACAGCACTGTCTGTATCTCCTCGAGCGAGGGGTAGTCACCGGCCGCAGCATCCCGGGACGCTATGTCCTCGAGGAGATCCAGGACCCGGCCACAGGTTTCCTCAACGGGAAGGTAGGTGTGCCCGGCTCTCTCGGCAGCCTGCTGCAGCACGAAGCCCAGGGCGGCTCCGATTCTCTGCGGCGAGCGGGGATCGATGCCTCCCGCCCGGGCTATCTCATCGGCACGGCGAAAACCTATACCAAATATGTCCCTGGTGAGACGGTAGGGATTGTTCCTTATCACCCCGATGGTGTCGTCGCCGTACTCCGCGTACAGGCGCACCGCCAGGTTGGCACTCAGACCCAGTCCGGTCAGGTAGGTTACGACCTCCTGAAGGTTCTGATGCTTCTTGAAGGATTCAACCAGCCGCTGTTTCTTGACCTCGGCAATACCGGGCACCTGCAGGAGGCGTTCGGGGTGCTCGGTGATGATGTCAAAGGTCTCCTTGCCGAACCGGTCGACGATCCTTTTGGCCATCTTCGGTCCTATTCCGGAGATCAACCCGCTGGAGAGATACGCTATCATGCCCCTCTCCGTCCTGGGCGGCTTGGGATAGCAGCCCTCGGCCCTGAACTGTTCACCGTAGGTGGGATGCACGCTCCACTCGCCCTGGAAGTCGTATTCCAGGCCCTCTTCCATCTCGGCGAATTCCCCGACCACCGTGACCGGTCGTGAATCCGTTTCCACGATGAGCACCTTCCACGGTGAATCGGTTGCGCTGTAGCGGATGCGCAGCACCCGCCCTGAAAGGGTCTTTCCCCCCTGCGGTGCGTCTGTCATGACCTTTTCGGGTCTGAGAGACCCAGACACCTCCTCCGCGAGTCAGTGAATGCTCCCTCAAGGTATTCTTTCTTCCTCCCAGCGACAGTTCCTGCCAGCTGCGCCGTGACACCGCGGGTCAAAGAAGGAGCCGGTGGTGTGAGCACAGAATCCCTTACAAGAGCCGCGGGTACTATTGATTTATCACTGTGAGCGACATTTGGCAACATAAGCATTAGCTCGATGTCAGCAAAGGAGGTGCTCACGGCGCCCTCCTGATGTCCTGTCGTTGCGGGCGCTGATTCTGATGACGAAGAGGCAGCTGGTCCAGTGGGCAACCGTGGTGGTATTGTTCGCTGTAGCTACCGGGATAGCATACGTAACCGCTGACATGATAACTCAACACTGGTACGGATACATCGGCTACGAGTCTCCCTACCTTCTCGATCTACCGCCGACAGAAACGGTGCCAGGGCCTTCACGCAGAGTGGTGATGGTGGTCATCGACTCGCTGCACCGGAGTGCGGTCGATGAGATGGCATCGTGGCAGGAGATGAAGGTCGTCGGCTCCCACTGGGAGATGCAGGCCGGACTGCCATCACACAGTCTTCCGGCGTGGGCAACCCTCGTCACCGGGGCGGATTCTGAGATCCACGGCGTGGTTACCGGACTGCACACCGCACCCCTGCACGCTGACAGCATAGTGAGTTCGGCGGACCGCGCTGGCTACCACACCCTCTTCGCCGGCTGCCGCAGCTGGGAGATCCTGCTCGGGGACCAATTCGACCGTGCCAGCTATGTTCTGCTGCCGGACATGGATGACCCGGGCCCCGAACCGGACCGACATTCCGTCGATTTCATCCTGCAAGAACTGAGAAACCTCGATGAGGGGCTCTTCATACTGAACTTGGCGACGCTGAAACAGGTATCCCTGACATCGGGCGTGATGAGCGCAGGGGATCTGAGACGGGCGTACTTGTCGCGGGTGCAACAATACGATGAGATGCTAGTCGAACTGATGGATGCCCTGGACTTCCGGGGCGATACTCTCATACTTGCCGTCTCCCACGGCACACTGGCCCGGGGGGCGGCAGGGGGTAGCGAACCTGAGGTACTGGATGTCGCGGCGGTCATGGCCGGGCCGGCGATCATACCGGAGGCGGGCGGCGACGCCCACAACCGGGACATCGCCCCCACCGTCGCCGTGCTGCTGGGTGCCGAAATCCCGAGGCACGCCACGGGCATCCCCTTACTGGATGCCATCGATATTGCAGAGGAGGACAAAGTCCGGCTCTCATCGACGGTCATGCAGGCCACACACCGCATGTTCGCCAACACCCTGGCGGAACCAGACCGGGCCCTGGACCTCCCCGAAGTTGCTGCTCCCGACGAGCTGCCCGAGAGATCGGCGTCCCTGCGGCAGAGTGTCCGTGACCTCATGGCCCTGCGGGTTGCGGAGGGGCGGGGCGACCGAGTCCTGTACCTTCTAGTGCCCCTCGCTTTCGCCGTCCTCTGGTTCCTCCTGGTGCGGCGCAGCGGGAGCATCCGGATACCGATGCTGGCCCTGCTGCTCGCTCTCGGTGTGGCATACGGTCTCCTCTTGATGATGGGCGCCCGGTTCTCAATGACGGACGTACGAGACGCCTCGCTCTTCCCCGCCTGGTACCGGGGACTGCGGGCCCAGGGGATCCTGGCGGCGGCTGCCGTGGGAATGCTATCGGGGTTGATGATCG
>PWUB01000014.1 GCA_003563755.1 Clostridia bacterium | reverse complement strand
TCGGACCCTTCATCAACCGCAGCCGTTATTTCGGTAATCACACGGATGACTGGGCGCGTAATCGCGTAACAGATCGAAGCTGACCACGGGGACTCAGGTCACGGGTCAACCTGCTTATGGGGGCCGGTGAGGGCCCTCTCCGCACGAGGCGCCCCTGGGAAGAGACTGGGCTCGGCAGGAGACCTAACCCCGGAGGTTGCAGCACAACCGACGTCCGGCAACCTTCGCGCCACTTCATCAAATGAAAGCGAGGTGTTTCATGGAGCAGTTACCCATCCTTGCAGTGACTATTGGGCTGTTCTTTTTCGTAACCATCGCCCTCCGCACCGTGGGTGCCGGGGAAAGCCTCCATTCGATCCGGGGGAACCCGGTGGATTCGAACTCTGGTCGGGACGTACCGCACCTGCCGCCCGATCCGAACACCGGCATCGACTATACCGGCACGGAGCTTCGAGAGATCTACCTGGCCGGGGGCTGCTTCTGGGGGGTGGATGCTTACCTGTCCCGGATTCGCGGTGTCGCCGACGTGGTGGTGGGCTATGCCAACGGCCGCACGCACAGGCCCACCTACGAGGACGTGCTTTACCGCAACACCGGTCACGCGGAGACGGCCCGGGTTCGCTATGACCCACAGCGGCTGCCGCTCGGCAGCTTACTCGAGCACTTCTTCGACATCATCGACCCGACGGCGGGAAACCGCCAGGGAAACGATGTCGGAACCCAGTACAGGACCGGAATATACTACACCGACCCACGGGATCTGCCAGTCATCGAGGAGGTCGTGGAGCGCGTTCGTACGGACATCGGCGAGCCGGTGGTGACGGAGGTGAAACCCCTGGAGAACTTCCACCCGGCGGAGGAATACCACCAGAAGTACCTGGAGAAGAACCCCGGTGGATACTGCCACGTGGATCTCTCAACCCTGCAACGGGAACCTGAGCTGCGCCCGGGCCCGGTGGATCCGTCCCGGTACACGAAGCCCGACGATGGCACCCTGCGATCTGCACTGACCCGGCTGCAGTACGCCGTCACCCAGGAAGGAGCCACTGAACCGCCCCACGGCAACGAATTCTTCGATCATGATGAGGCCGGCCTGTACGTGGACGTAGTCACCGGCGAGCCCCTGTTCAGCTCGCAAGACAAGTATTCGTGTAGCTGCGGGTGGCCCAGCTTTCTCCGGCCCATAGATCCCGATGTGGTGACCTACCACGATGACCGGAGTCACGGAATGCACCGCACCGAGGTCAGAAGCCGCGTCGGAGACTCGCACCTCGGTCACGTCTTTGAGGACGGACCCGTGGAGAAAGGCGGCCTGCGCTACTGCATCAACAGTGCGGCCCTCCGCTTCATACCGCTCGACCGGATGGCAGAGGAGGGATACGGCTTCCTCGAGCACCGGATCCGTCCCTGAGGAGGCAGCACCCTTGCTCGGAGCCTGCCACGGGGCCGCTGGAGATGGATCCGGCGGCCCGTTACGACCCTCTGCCCTGGCTTCAGGTGCTCCACCCTCCTGACCGCACCAGGCCCCTCGCCGGCGCATCGGTGTCTGCCCGCTCGAAATGGGACATGTCGGGTTCTGGATCGATGATGACATCCACGACCGCCGGCACTCCGTCGGCGTTCGCCTTCAGGGCCTTCTGCAGGGCCGGTCGGATCTCGGACGGCTGCTGCACCCTCATTCCCACGCACCCACATATCTCCGCGAACCGGGCGAAGTCCGGCTGCACATCGAAGGTGGTGGTGGTCGTATCGGGAGCGTTGTGGCGCTCCTGGATCCACTTGATCCATCCCAGGCTGGAGTTGTTGAGGATCACCCACGTGCACCCTGCCCGGTACTGCGCGGCGGTCGCCAGCTCCTGCATGTACATCTGGAAGGCCCCGTCACCCGTCACGCACACCACGTTTCGCCCCGGATGGGTGAGTTTGGCCGCGATGGCCCCGACCACGCCCATGCCCATGCACGTCTGCTCCGCCACCGACACGCATCCCAGCTGGCTCTGGACCTTGTAGTAGGGGTAGCAGTATGACCAGGTGTCCTGGGATCCGTTCTCGTTGACCAGTATGGCCTCGCTTCCGAAGACCCGGTTGAGGTCGTAGACGATGCGCCTGGCGAGCAGGGGGACGGTATCCGCGCTGCACTCTTCGGCCACCTCCGCCTCCTGTTGCTCTAGAGCTGCGGTCAGCTCCCTGACCCTCGGTAGCCGGGTGAAACCAGGTCCTGACTTCACCTGCAGTCCGCCGATCAGCTGCCTGAGCACCGTCCTCGCATCACCAAGGAGCCCCAGGTCGGGCACCCAGTTTCTGCCGATCTCCCGCGGCTCGATGTCCAGCTGTATGAACCTGGCCCCCGGGGGGTAGTCGGACCAGCCGTGGGTCTGGAAACCCTCGTTCCGCGTGCCCACCGTCATCAGCAGGTCTGAGTCCGTGAAGTATTCCCTGCCCACGCCGGTACGGTAAAGCCCCACCAGTCCCAGGGCCAGGGGGTGGTCCTCGCTGAGGATCCCTCTCCCACAGGGGGTGGTCAGAAAGGGTATTCCGAGGAGCTCTATGAACTCCCTGAACTCGGAGAACGCCCCGGACAGGACGGCTCCGTTGCCGGCCACGACGACGGGCCTTTCGGCCGCCAGGAGCATCTCGACTGCCCGGTCCACCGCTTCCGGGTCGGCCGCGGGACGGAACCTGCGCGTCGGGGTGTATTCGGGCTCCTCCATGGTGACCCTTTCCGCACCGTAGTGTTCGGTGAACGGGCCGAACCCAGCGACGTCACCCGGGAGATCCAGGTACACGGGTCCTGGCTGACCGTTCACCGCCTCCGAGAAAGCCCGGTTCATGTACCACGGGATTCGGTCCGTGCGCGGCACCTGGGCGCTCCACCTGGTTATCGGCCTCATCATGCCGACCTGGTCACACTCCTGGAACTCTCCCATACCGGCTGTCTTCCTCGTCACCGACAGACACGGCATGACAATCGGCGAGCAGCCGTAGTAGGCCTCCAGCACGCCGGGGACCAGGCTGGCCACCCCCGGACCCGGACTCGCAGTACACACGCCGATGTTGCCGGACAGCCGCGCATAGGCCATGGCCATGAAGGGTGCCGAGGCCTCATGCCTCACGTTGACCGCCTTCATGCCCGCCCCGGCCGCGTACATATTGATGTACGTGTCGCCGAGGCCGAAGACGAACTGGGTACCCTGGGCGGCGATCATGTTGGTCATCACTTCCCACGGATCCATCGTGACACCTCCCGTCGACTTCTTCTGCGGTTGAGCTGAACAACCCTTCACGGATCGATGTCCAGGTTCGTCTCCGCGATCGGTGCAGGCGGGGGAGAGGGGGACGGGGCGAGAGCCCGGGGAAGGTCTCTGTGCCCGGCATGCAGGATCAGAAGATCCTGGAATCGTCAAAGCGACCCGACGATACGATCCAGATGTGTTCCCATCTCCGGCAACATCTTACCCAGGGGATCTAATCTTCCAGCTGCAACCAGAAGCCTTTCATCCGATGAGGATGTGTGCCTGTACTGTCCTTGTATCCGAGCCCTGGGCACCGTGTTTCCGCCTCTATTTGCGCATATAATTGGAGTCGAGGAGGCGGTTCGCATTGCGAGGAGAGAGCAGTGAAGATCTCGCGCCGACCTAATGCGAGGTTGATCAGACGCGCTCGTCAGAAGAAATTCCTGACTCAAGAGGGTCTTGCTGAAGCCGCAGGACTCGGCCTTCGCACGGTTCAGCGGGTGGAGAGTGGAGAGTCCGTCTCTGCCGGCAGCATCAGGGCTATTGCCAATGCTCTCGATGTTGAACCCGGGCGGCTCACCGCCGTTAAGCTGTCACCCATCCACTGGACGGCATTAACCGCAGTTGTCCTGATTGGCGCAATACTCTTTGCGGTCAATACTTCGGGCGAGCGTGGCGAGGTTGTCCTCCACGGGCCCCGTGAATCCGACGCCTTACCTGAAGACTTCGACGATGCCATGAGAAGCATGAGTACCGTTGTCCATAAGCCGTTGGAGGGGACCAAGGAATACGTCGGCGATGACTGGCAGGTGCGGATAGCCATACATCTGGGTGAATTCAAGTTTGAGATGCAGGATGATACCCATACCAGTGATGCTTACCTGGCCCTCGCCACCTACCGGGTCGAGGACATCACAATGGTGTCTGCAGGATTGATCAGAAGGCACATCTCCGATGACGGCGATCACATGGGCTATGGATATAAGCACATCCCTGGCGCGTCAATCAGTCCGAAAGCTCGCCAGCCGGTGACAATGATGATTGACCGGATGAACCTGGGTACAGAGTTCTTCCTTCAGTTTGTGGTTGGTTGGGTTAACTACGACCACGTGGATCAGTTCACCATTCACTTCGATGACGGAAGAACAGCTGCAGCTAGCGCTGAGGAGTACCCCTACTTCCTGGGCATCCTGAAGCAGGTCCCAATCAGTGAATCAACCAGAGACACCCAGTGGGTAGGACTTGACCGGATCATTGCACGGGATGCGACCGGTGCAATCATCGGTCGATAAATTCAAACTCCCCCCAACCCCCACTGGGGCTCAGTGAGTACAGCGCAGCCTGCATTCGGGATCTCGCCACCTTCCACCTGGTGCGCTGGGTGCTGTCGTGCTGTTGACACGAGATTGGCGGCAACATGGCGTGGTCTCTCCGGGCTCGCGCGGGTACAATATATTCACCCTGAAATTGGGAGGGACGGAGGGACGGATCATGAAGTCAGTGTACAT
Organism: Clostridia bacterium; assembly: GCA_003563755.1. The sequence continues at coordinate 8,919 of PWUB01000014.1, read as the reverse complement.
TGCAGGTGTGATTGTGTTGTTGCTGACCCTGCTCCTTTGCGGACTGCAAATCGGAACTGCGCGCTCGGTTCAGATGATTGCCGGAAACGAGAGTGATGCATTGGACCCTCATATCTCGGATTCCATGCGCCGGATGGTAACGTTAGTGCCCGGTGAAGAAGAGAAAACGTTTCTTGGAGATCAATGGATGATCAGGAGTGCGCTATATCTCGGGGCATACGAGGTGCGGATGGATGGTGTGGTGTTGGACAGATGGGATGTCTACCTTGTTCTTGCAACATACACCATCGGGGATCAAACCCTCGTGGAGACGGGTCTGCTCCGAGGGAAGCTTGAAGATGGCCAACCCACCACGAGCACCGCTTATCGATCCAGGATGTCCTCACGAGTCAGTCCTGGGGAACCGGTAACTGTATTTGCCTTCACCGGTCCCCTGGGAACACAATACTGGGGTACTTTCCTCGCCGGGTATGTCAATGATGATACCGTGAAGGAGTTTACTCTTGAGTTGCAAGATGGCAGGGACATCTCGCTCAATGCACATGAGCACAGGTTCTTCACGATTATGCTGGATAGGTACCCCATTCGCAGGGGATTTCCAAGACCTGATCCTGTGAAGGTGGAAAGGGTGGTTGTGATACAATGAAAAACCTTCGAATGGGGACGCTCGAGAAACTGTCCAGGCCTGCGTGAACCAGCAATGGGGGTCCGCATGCACGGTTGTGCGGAGAAGAAACGAGGATAACCCCGCCTCTTGCTCACTCTCAGCCATTGTTCAGCATCTTCTTCGGGGATGCGTCGTATGCCTGCGGTTTGCTGCACGGGCTCAGGTTCAAGAACGGCGTCCGGTTCTTCACGATCCATGGCTCGTCCGGGCCCTTATCGCTTCATCTCGTCATTGCACCTGGTGGGTGATCAGGAGGTGACAGGGGGTGTGTCATCCTGCAGGTGGGGGCAAGAAGCAAGGAGTTGATTCATGACCGTTATCCATCCGAAGAACCGGGTTGCTCGAGGTAGCGCATGGTCAGCCGTATACGTCCTCGCTGGTGATCTACCTCCAATACCATCACCTGCACGTTGTCGCCGACGCTGACCACGTCCGAGGGGTGGCGGACGAATTCCTCGGTGAGCTCAGAGATGTGGACGAGCCCGTCGTGTTTGACCCCGATATCCACGAAGGCACCGAAGTCCACGACGTTGCGCACCGTTCCGGGCAGGGTCATACCGGGCTTGAGATCATCGAAGGAAAGCACATCGCTTCTGAAGATGGGCCCCGGCATGTCCTCCCGGGGGTCGCGTCCCGGACGCTTGAGGGCCTCAATTATGTCCTGCAGGGTGGGAAGACCAACATCTATCTCACCGGCCATCCTCTCGCGGTTGACGCCCCTGAGGCGGGAATCGATGTCAGGGAGGCCTCCACCGGCAACATCCGCGGGCCCTGCTCCAACCTTCTCGAGAAGCTGGTAGGCGGCAGCGTACGATTCAGGGTGAATCGCCGTTGCATCCAGGGGTTCTCCACCGTCGGGAAGCCGCAGGAATCCGGCGCACTGTTCGAAGGTCCTGGGTCCTATACCGCTCACCCTGAGAAGATCAGCCCTGGCCTCGATGCCCTGGGTGTCTCTGTAGTGTATGATCGCCGAGGCGGCGGCGGGTCCTATGCCCGACACCCTCCCGAGCAGGGGGGCAGATGCGGTCGCCAGGTCCACGCCCACCCGGTTCACGCAGAGCTCGACCACGAACTCCAGAGTCTCCTCGAGCCTCTTCTGGTTCACATCGTGCTGGTACTGCCCGACGCCGATGGAGCGGGGTTCGATCTTCACCAGCTCTGCCAGGGGATCCTGCAGCCGACGGGCAATGGATACGGCGGAGCGCTCCGAGACATCCAGGTCCGGGAATTCATCCCGGGCCAGGGGGGAGGCAGAGTAAACGGATGCCCCGGCCTCGTTGACTATGGTGTAGTGCAGTTCACCTTCGTTGGGTGCACCTGAAACTTGTCCGGAGATGATCTCTTCGGCGATGAAGGTCTCCGTCTCCCTCGAGGCGGTACCGTTACCTATGGCGATGATGTCGACACCGTGCCGCTGGATCAGATCCAGAACGATCCTCCGGGCACCGGCGCGGTCGCTTCGCGGCGGTGCCGGGTAGATGACCGATATATCCAGGAGGCGCCCCGACGGATCGACCACCGCCACCTTGCAGCCCGTCCTGTAGGCGGGGTCGATGCCCATCACTGTCTTGCCGCGGACGGGAGCCTGCAGAAGGAGATTCTCCAGGTTGTCCGCGAACACCTCGATGGCGCGGTCCTCCGCCTTCAGGGTGAGTTCCGCTCGGAGCTCGCGCTCTACGGAAGGGCTGAGCAGGCGGTTATAGCCGTCCTGCACCGCCGATGTGACGAGGGCCGCGGCAGGCCTCTTGGGATGCCTGATGATCCTCCCGCACAGCTTCTTCAACAGCGGTTCATGGGGCACCTCAACCTTGACCATGAGGACTTTTTCGCGCTCACCCCGATTGATGGCCAGGACACGATGGGGCTTGATGCGTGCCAGGGGTTCTTCGTAGTCGTGGTACAGGGTGTAGGTGGAGTCGGTGTCCGCTCCTTCCTCCCTGATCGTGCTCTTGAGCCTTCCCTGCCCCCGCGTCCACCGGCGGACGAAGCCCCGGGTATCGGAGTCATCGGCGATCCTCTGGGCGATGATGTCGCCTGCCCCGGCGAGGGCATCCTCTTCGCTCTCCACCCCGTGCTCGTCGGAGATGAACGGGTGGGCGAGTTCCTCCGGGGGCACTCCGGTCCGTACTCCGTCCGGGGGCTGCTCCCCGGCTGCCAGCTGCCACAGGGTTTCTGCCAGGGGGTCCAGCCCCTTCTCTACGGCGGCACCGGCCCGTGTCCGGCGCTTCGGCCGGAAGGGCCGGTAGAGGTCATCGACCTCCTGTAGTGACTCCGCCTCCTCAATACGATCCTCGAGCTCCGGGGTGAGGCGGTCCTGCCCGTCGATGAGGCGGAGCACCTCCGTCTTGCGTTCCTGCAGGTTGTGCAGGTAGTCGGCACGCTGGGCGATGACGCGGAGCTGCGCCTCGTCCAACGAGCCCGTTGCCTCCTTGCGGTACCGGGCGATGAATGGAATGGTGTTCCCGTCGTCGAGGAGCTCAACGGCGTTGGTTACATGCCGGGATGGTAGATCCAGGCTTTCTGCTATTGTCCTTACTATGCTGGTGCGGTCCATACCCCGCATTATAACTGCCGGCCACCAACAATGCCAGCCGATGGCTGAGGTGGGCATCATTGAGCCACTCGCGGGCTCTCGGGCTGATCCCTTGCCACGTACGGGGCTGTTGATCCTTAAAACCCCTCACAGGTGGATGGGTATCCGTTGTCGAATCGGTAGCACAAGATGCTGTGACTCGACTCCAAGCTGCAGAGAGGAGCAGTTCATGGTTGATATCAGCATGCTCGTCCCGATATCAGCAGTACTGTTTCTTATGCTCAGATGGGAGGAGGTCGCATGGAGACGTTTCCTCCCGGCAGGCCTGGTGCTGGGTATCCTCGGCGGGGCGCTCAACGGCTACTTGACAAGCACCCTGCAGGCCGGCCAGCCAGCTGTCGGATCAATGGTTCTGATGGGCGCGCTGGCCAGTGCGGTGGCAGTCTCAGGCCTGCACCTGGCACAACAGGCACGACTTCCCGGATTGTGGGCCTCCTCCCATGTGAGCGGCCGCCTGATGGGGGTAGGAATCGTCGTGATCATCGCGGCTTGCCTGGGATGGGTGCAGCAGTACATCTGGCACGCCGGAGGACAGATAGCTGATGTACCGGCATGGTTCGAGCAGATCCAGGCACTGCCGAACTCCCGTGTGATCGTCCATGTTGCTGCGGTGCAGGCGGGACTACTCGAGGAGACCTGGTTTCGCCTGTACGCAATATCAGCTCTGAGTATCCTCATCTCTGCTCTCTTCGGGCGCCCGCACCGGGTCTCCACGATCGCCGCGGTGATCATGTCCGCCATGGCCTTTGGTGCTGTTGCCGGTCACGTGTTCTTACCGGGACTGGTGGTCGGAATGATCCTAGGTGCCTGCTACCTCCGTTACGGCCTTATCCCGCTGATCGTGGGACATGTGATCGGGGGGTTACTTCTCTTTCCGTCGATCATCACCTAGAGGTAGGGTAGCCGCGCCGGGGCACGGGATTCTTCATGGAGCCACCGACCACGTGGCCCTGATCAGGCCCAGTTGGCGGGGGGTTCTCTGTCTCGATATCCCTTGGGATTGCTGCCTCGACTAGGGAACTAGCCCCAGTTCCCGGGCCCGGGCTGCAGCTGCAGTTCTGCCCCTGACCTGAAGCTTGCTGTAGATGTTGCTGGCATGCCACTTGACGGTTGCCACCGAGATGACCAGCTCTTCAGAGATGTCCTCGTTTGACAGTCCCTGGGTGATCAACACCAACACCTCCAGCTGCCGGGTGCTCAGGAGCGCGGTCTCCCGGGCGCAAGCAGCCTCACTGCCCGTTGCCCCCTGTGCCTGCCGGGTCGGATCTCCTCCCGGGGCAAGGGCCCGGTGGACCTTCCGCGCGTACGTGAACACGTCTGCGTCCCCAGGCCGGGAAAGGTCTCGCATCTTCTCCGTGAGCCGGGAGAAGGTGGGAAGCAGTTCCCGGCCCTCGTCGAGGAACACCTGGAGGTGTCCCGATCCCATGGCCAGCTCCAGGGCCGACTTCAGGTGGTCCTCTGCATTCTCGAGCCGACCCATCATCTCCTCCACGTGAGCCCTGGTCAGTATCGCCTCCAGCGTGAGACGGCGGTTGCTCTTCCTCGCCACGAGCGTCGCGATGTGACCCAGGAGCTCGTGAGTGCCTGAGCGGGCGTCGGACAGCAGGGCCCGGACGAGGACCAGGTAGCCCCGCTCCTGCCCATCCTGCATCGGCACCTCCTCCGATATGCCTGCCCGGGACAGTACTCTCCGAGCCCGGTATGCCTCTCCCTGTGCGAGGAGAACCCGGGCCCTGAGAAAGGCGGCCTCGGAGATGACAAACAGCGGCAGTTGACTCTCCAGGTTCAGTGCCTCGATCTGGCTGAGGACGTCCAGCGCCTGTTCCAACTTCCCCTGGGAAAAGAACAGGGCGGCCTGGGAGAGCAGGTTGTATCCCAGGGAGAGCCGCTCCGGCTTACTGAGGAGAATCCCCCGGTCCATCAGCCGCTCCGCCTCCTGCAGGTCTCCCCGTTCCCGGTGCACCTCGCCGAGCAGTGTCCACAGGAGCCCGATCCGTGGAACCCGGGATAGCCCCGCGTCTTCCGCTCGGTGCAGCGTGGCCCGGGCGAAGGCCCCAGCTTCCCGGAGTCTTCCCTGCAGCAGCAGGCTCGCGGCCACCTTGAAACCGGTCACCAGGGGGTGAAAGTGATTGCCGAGCCCCTGGCTGGCCCGGTGCGCCTGCAGGTAGAAAGGGTGAGCCCCGCCTGGATCCCCCGAGAGCATGGCGATGTCTCCGGCGCACACGGCTGCGGCCATTCGCCAGTAGCGGTTGTGCGGGGGCAGGAGCTCCAGGGCCTCCTCCACGCACTGCCGGGCCGGGGTTAGCTCGTGGCAGTAGAACCGGTAGTAGCCCTGAACCGCAGCCAGCATGCCTGCGTATTCGCGCTGCGCCTCGTCATGATCGTAGGTCAGTTCGCTGGCCATCGCCAGGCTGGCCCTCGCCGCGTCCTTTCCCCTGTAGAGCAGATCGAGCATGGGGCTGTGAGCTGCCAACCGGGGATAGTGTCTCAATGCGGCCTCCGGCAGGTCGTCGATGGTGCTATTCAGCAGGCCTGGGTTTTCCGTCAGCAGCCTGTCGTAGTGATCATGAAGGGTCTGGCCGACCTTCTCGTGGCTCCCGCACTGCAGGGCATGGTGTACGGCCTGCCCCGGTTCATCGGCTTCGACGAACCATCGGCGGGCCCTGTCGTGCAGTGTCTTCACCTCTTCGGGCCGGTCTCTCCCGAGGTAGTGCGTCAATAGGTCCCTGAACAGCGAATGGTAACGATACCAGAGCCCCTGTTCATCCAGACCGATGAGAAACAGGTTGTCCCGCTCCAGGTTTGCCAGAACGCTGGAGCTGTCGTTCCGGCCAGTGACGGCGTCGCAGAGGGGTGCGCAGAACCGGTTCAGGATCGCGGTCCGCAGGAGAAAGTCCCGCACCGGACCCGGCTGGGTGGCGAACACCTCATCGCTGAGGAAGTGCAGCACGTGGCGCTGACTGCCGGCAAAACCCGCGACGAAATCGTCGACACGGCGGCAGGATGAAAGCGAGACGCCGGCCAGGTGGAGTCCTGTCGGCCATCCCTCGGTCTTCGCATACAGGGTGTCCAGCTGGGATTCGTCCAGATGCAGTCCCCGCAGCCCAGTGAGCAGTTCGCCGGTTTCCTTCCTGGAAAACCTCAACTCCTGCAGCCCGACCTCGACCATCGCTCCCCTGGCCCGCCACCTGGAGAGGGGCCACGGGGGGGCCGACCGGGTGGTAACCACTACGTGGAGATTGGGCGGCAGGTTCTCCAGGAAGAAGACCATGTCGCGGTGTACCTGCGAATCGCTGACCAGGTGGTAATCATCCAGGACGAGGATGGTGGGTTCGTCCAGGTCGAACAGATCATTGAGGAGAGGTGTCAGGAGGGACTCGGCATCCGATACATCGCCGAACACTCCGCCCGCGCGCAGGACCTCGAGGGGCTCCGTTTTCGTGCTGTGGTTGAGTTTCTGCAGCGCGGATGCCAGGTAGGTCCAAAACCGCGCTCGCTCATTGTCCTCCTCATCCAGCGAGTACCAGGCCGTTCGGTGCTTCAGGGTGGCAACCCAGGTTCTGACCAGGGTGGTCTTGCCGAATCCAGCGGGCGCACAGGCCAGGGTCAGCCTGCGAGTGAAGCCCTGTGGTGTGTAGAGATCCTCCTCCAGGTGCTCCAGGATCCGGGGTCGCATGAGTACATCCCGCCCGGGAGGGGGGATGCTCGTCTTGACCTGCAGGATGTCGCTGCCCATGGCTTTTCCTCCCGTGTGGGCATTCTTCGGCACTTCCCGACGGCGTTCCTCCCGGCGTCGAGTGCAGGTTCGTGCGAGAGTATGGTCCCGGGACCCGGTGCCTGGACCATACTTTAGACTGGTCCCAATGCGCGGTCTTTCCCCTAACATATTGGTAGAGGTTGATGGTTCGGTCCAGGGAAGGGCAATGTGCGTCGGGTGATAGAGTCCAGGGACGTTTCCCGGTGCCCATGCCCGGGGATTCTGCGTTCACTCCGATTCCCTTTCCAATGGGGTAATACCCGCCGCATTCAGCATGGAGGTGAAACACGTGTACTTCGAGAGCAGCCACGGGGAGATATTGTACGAGATTCACGGTGATGAAAACAGTTCCATGACTCTGGTGTTTGTGCACGGAATGCTTTCTGATCACACCATGTTTGACAGGCAGGTACGAGAGTTCAGCGACCAGTACCGGGTGATCGTGTGGGACATGCCGGAACACGGTCGATCCGTGAGGCTGGAAAGGGAGTTCCGGTTCTCGATTGCGGCGGAGTGCCTCGTTGAACTGCTGGACGCACTGAATGCCCAGGAGGTGGTGCTGGCGGGGGTGTCCATGGGGGGGTACGTCAGCCAGTTCGCGGCCAGCCGGTATCCCGAACGCGTCCGGGGGGTGGCGGTGGAGGGCTGCAGTCCCCTGCATATGCAGATGCGGGTGCCGCTCCGGCTCGGGTTCCTGGTCTTCTCCCTTGCATTCAAAATGATGCCGCTGCCCGTCATCCGGTACTTCTTTCGGAGACTGAGTTTCAGCGATGAATCTAGCGAGTACGTGGAGAGCGTTCTGTCGGAATTGGACAAGAAGCGGTTTGCCCACATATACGGGGGCCTGAGAAAGGAGCTGTTGCGGGGAATCGACGAACCCATTTCACAGCCGGTCCTGATAACGCACGGAGAACACGAGATGCCCGTGATGCGGAAGATGTGCGCACAGTGGCATGAGAGCAGCCCGGATAGTGAATACGTCGTGATCCCGGGTGGAGGACACGATGGTCTCTTTGCCAATCCGGGAGTGTATGAGGAGGCGCTTCGCTCGTTCCTGCAGAGACTGGGTGAATGATGCCGTGCTCATGGCTGTGTACTCACTCGTTCCCATTGCCGTAGGCGTACTCCCCGGCGATTCACTGGGCCGCGACTGGAACCGGGGACTTCCGGAACCCGGTTGCGCGACCCATCGGTCCGGTGGAACGATCCGGACGGCCGCGAGTTTCCCCGGCGGCTGAGGCATGACGATGGAGATGCCGTCCAGCGGCCCATGGACGTGGTTATTCGTGCTGCCGGGCGGCAATCGCGGTGGCAATCGAAACAGCGAGAAAGGAACTGCCGACGGAAAGCAGGAGGATCAGTAAGACATACGAGAGCAGGAAGGAAAGGGAGTACGCAAGTAACAGGCCCATCACTGCCGCAGTCACGATTGCAGCAACAATCATGAGCCCGATTGCGGCCAGCCATGCCTCCACGAAGTCAAGGTCTCTTCTCAGCCTGCAAAGGGCCCCCGTGACTCCACCCACGAGGACCGCCCCGAGGAGCATGAACAGTCCCGCGAAATTTGCGATCGTCCACTGGGAGTAGTCCGCGGACTGCACGCCTGTGAGGAAGGTCCTCCAGACACCCAGGGTACCTGCACCTATGACGATCCTCTATGCTCCCCCAGCGTCCTCGTGCAGTGGCAATATCAATCGTCTCCTTGTTCGCATCCAGACCAGCAAATAGGGTATTTCATAGTGCCGGCTCCTCTCGCGGATTCTATACTGGCTAATCCAGCACACCCCAGAGGGGCCGGCCCTTCCATTGTGTCTACCCGATGGGTAAACTCAATCACGATATACCGGCGTGGAGATTTGCAGTCCCTGCTGGACACCTCCGGACTGGGCGATCCGGTGTCGG
>PWUB01000333.1 GCA_003563755.1 Clostridia bacterium | reverse complement strand
TCCCTGCTTAGATAGCCAAGACGATGATGATATGGCGACATTCCTGGTGGTTCTCGTAGACGCATGAGTTAAACCCACGAGGGAGAATCGGGGGTAACGACGCAGAACGCGGTGTATAATGGGCGGTACGTGGGACCACACGAGGAAGGAGGCTGCCGTGACAGCGAAGAGGCCAAGTAGGGGAGCTCGCGGTGGCTATGATCGAGCTGTGCGGTTCTATGACCTCCTTCTCTTTCCCCTCGAGGTCCTGGTCATGCGGAGGCACAGGCAGGCACTCGCCGACCGCATTCGGGGTCACCGCAGGATCCTGGAGGTAGGGATCGGCACCGGCCTCAACCTGCCGCACTACCTCGCCCTCACGACCCGGACCCGCGGTGCTGCCAACGGCAGGGAGCGTTCATCCGCCGCCCATCGGGCCCCGGCGTGGGACGAATTCGCTGCCATCGACGTAAACCCACGCATGCTCGATGCCGCGCGGGCGAACGCGCAGCAGCTCGGACTGGATCGGCACATCAAGATGCAGGAGATGGACGTCGAGGACATGGGCTTTTCCGATGGGTACTTCGACTGCGTGGTGGCCACCTGCGTCTTCTGCACGGTTAGGGATCCGGTGCGGGGTTTTTCCGAGATCCACCGCGTGCTTCGGCCCGGCGGCGAAGTCATCCTCCTGGAACACGTCCGAAGCAAGGGAGCGATCCTGGGGCCCGCCATGGATGCCCTGAACACACTGTCAAAGCGCCTGGTCGGAGAGCACATCAACCGCGACCCCGTCCCGGCAGCACGGGCCGCCGGACTGGAGATCTGCCTGCAGCGAGACCTGGCCCTGGACATCCTCAGGGAGATCGTGGCGGTCAAACCCATCTGACCGACCCAATCACCCCGCTGCTCTCGGATACGGCCGGAATCTGCCGTGCAGCAGACGGGGGAATATCTATGTGCTCCCGGCAACTCCGTGCAGCCTGCACATAATGAACCCGCAGCGGGAGTGCCGACCGCAGCCCTTCTAACGCCCTGGGTAGAGTTCAGCGTTCTTCAACCCCTCCAAGGTCCGCGCAGCCCGCCTGAGCGTCTCCTTCTTGTCCTCCCTGGTCCTGGCCGTGCAGAATCCCGGGTAGAACACCAGGCTGCACACCTTTACCCTCAGCATCTGCAGGGCCAGTTCCGGTTCACACCGGATGCCCGACTCCTCCTCGTATGCAGCCAGGAACTCTGCGCCCCCTGGTTCATTGATCCCTCCGTCCGCCCCCAGCCCCCAGTGACGGATGTCATCGGGGCTCCAGATGGTAGCCCCGTGCAGGCCCTCCACCAGGTCCACCAGGTGCGATCCATTGAGACAGAAGTCGAAATCGATGAGGCCTGCGATCTCCCCGTCACGCACCAGGATATTATCCTCACAGAAATCGTTGTGCACGATCACCTGGGGCGTGGATCTCAGGGCACCCAGCAGCGGAAGCTGTGCCTCGAGCCTGCAGGCCAGCTCCCGGGCCAGGGCCGTGAGCTCTTCATCTTCGGCTTCGAGGTAGTGGGCCCTGCCCCGCGAAAGGGGGCCCCAAAAGTACTTCTCCTCGATGCTCACGGGAATCGCGCCGATGTAGTCGGGCTTAGTGACAGACAGTGACAGGGTGCGGGTGAAGCGGTGGTATCGACCGAGAAAGCGGGCGACGGGAGTCCAGTCATCGGCCCTGCTCAGCCCGGCAAGGGAGGAATCGTGGGGGATGTGGCCCAGCAGCTCCGCGAACCGGTCACCCACGGACACGAAGGTGGCTTCATCCTCGGTCGCCATGACGGGTGCAACGGGAAAGCCGGCGCCCAGGAGATGCCGGAGCACGGCGTGGTCCGCCCGAATGTGCCGAGGCCTGAAATCGGACGGCCTCACGCGCAGTACGTACCGCCCATCATCGTCCCGAATCTCGTAGACGTCGCAGATGTTACCCGAGGAGATCCTGGTGACCGCGTTCGGCTGTACGCCGAAGGCCATCAGGCAATCGTGAACCTGGTGACAACGCATCCCTTGCACCCCCCAAGCACCTGGCTCCTCTCATCCTATTACATGCCGGCATCTCAGCACCACACCGTGCACACGTCGACGTGCCCAACCGCATGGCGGTGGTATGTGCTCGGTACGAATATATATAGGGCTTCACTGCCCCGGGGACACCTGGGTGTAGGCTTTCGGGAGACCGCCTCCATTCCTCCACGGGCGGCAGCCTCTCTACTTCCACAGAGCTCCGAGGTCGACGGACAGCCCCGAAAAACACGGGTGCTGCACCACGTCCTCATCCATCCCCGCGGCGGCCACGGCATATGCCCCCTCGCGGAGGTGAAAACACTCCATCGTTCTCTGCTCCGGATCTACCAGCCAGTAGTGCTGTACGCCGGCGTCCCGGTAGATCCCCAGCTTCTGAATACGATCCTTCCGTCTGGTGTTGGGAGACAGCACCTCGACCACCAGCGCCGGCGATCCATCGATTCGGGCATCCATCACGATATCCCGACGTTCCCCGGGTACGTACAATAGATCCGGCTGCACCACGGTGGTCTCATCCAGCAAGGTCACATCCAGGGGTGCATCGAAGACCTCCCCGTGGGGATCGTGCTCCCAGAAGTAGTCCTCCAGGACTCGCTGCAGTCTGCGGGATACCCGCTGGTGGATGACGATCGGAGACGGCTCCTTGACGAGAATTCCCCTGAGAACCTCGTAGCGATAGCCCGGCTCCTCGGGGAGTTCGAGGTAGTCATCGTAAGTGTAGTCGTCATCCCGCCGGGTTTTGTGCTCACCCTTGTCTTCGCAGACCGACCCACCACTCAACGCGGCGGTAACATCGCCCAGGCGGTAGCGATACTGCCTCTCGCCGAGTCTGACGCAGGGGATCCGATCCTCCCTGCTGTACCTCCATATGGTCTCCACTGAAAGGTCCAGGGCCCTGGCCACCTCGTGGGCAGTGACGAGCTTCTCACCTTCGGCCACAGTGATCACCTCCTGCTGCCATCATACACCGCATGACAACCCCTGTCAACTTAACACAGGTTAACTGAACACCGTGATGCCTGGGTAGCCAGTGCGACGCAGCTGATATCATGTAGGGAAAGGTGAGGATGGAGCCTTCGACGGCGTCTGCTTACGCCGGGGAGTATAAGGCCGCGCAGTGGCAGATGAACCCACTGCACGGCCTTGGGGTGGAGGGCTGGTTCACGCGCTTCAGTCAGCGATGTACTGCACTGCCTCGACGGTCTCGGACAGTGCCGCCCGGGGGCTGCCCCCCACGAAACGAATCCGTACGGGCCTGTCCTCGTACCACTGCGCGAGATACACGGCGCCCTCCTGAATCATCTCCGGTCCCGAATGAAAGGTGGGATCCACCGCCTGCCACGATTCGTCTCCCACACGGTATTCGACCCAGGCATGCCTCTCCCATCGACCTCTGACGGGAGAGAACCTGTAGCCGTAGACCACGCGGCTGTCTATACCGACCGCCCGGGCCAGCTCCACCAGCAGGACGGCGAAGTCCTCGCAGACACCCTGACCGTAGCGGTAGGCCGTGAGTGCGTCGCCGTTTCGCCAGGGAGATTCCCTGTCGTAGGTCATGTGTTCGTGGGTAAACCGCATGAGAGCCGCAAACCTGTCACCGTCATCATCCCATGCTGAGGCGAGGCGGTGGGCCACCGCACCCAGTGTAGCT
>PWUB01000175.1 GCA_003563755.1 Clostridia bacterium | reverse complement strand
TGGATTTCTCGCGGTGTGTGATACCCACCGCCGAGGGGTGGGGACACGATGACGACGGGGAAATGCTGAGGGCCCGCCGCATCCAGAGGCGCGGTGAATACCTGGAGGTGGAGTGCAACCTCTGTCAGAAGGTCTGCCCACTCAACGGTTGACACCGGCTCGTAGTCATCCTCAGGAACAGCCTCCAGCTCGACCGAAGTGTCCGGGTCGTAGACCGAAGTGTGGGGAAGCTCTCGACCTCATCCCCACCGATCTCCACCGTACCGTCACCTCGGGCTCTCACGCTGAGCCCATGTAGCTCAAGCTCATCCTGAAACAGCACCGGACCACGATCGAACCCCCGGGGCTGGTGACGGCGATCTCGCCCCTCTGGTCAGAGAGCACGTTGACTACGCCAGGCTGGGTGAGTGATGACCAGGATTCCGAATGGTTAACAGGGCGAGCGGCTGACCGGTGTCCGGCTGAGGTGCAGGGTCCGCGAAGCGGTGTGCTCCCATTCCGGGCGCCTCACCTATTCGGGTTCATCACCGGTGCCAGCGCCGATGCGGCGGAGCCACTCCTCCGGTGAATCGGGGTTGGGCTCATCCGGCCAGAGCCCCCGCAACAGGCGCAGCCGATCGAAGCATATCCGGCGCATCAGGTTCAGGCGCTCGGAGTCTTTCTTCAGCCTCGCGCGCCTCTCCCGCAGAAAGCCCTCGCTCATATCATCCATCCGCCCCCTCGAACCAGACAGCCCGGACCGGATCATCCCGTGGATGATCTGCCTGGCGAGTACAGCATGGTCCTCGATGGTGCCGTCTAACTCCGACGCGCCGCGAAGAAGCACCTCCATCTCGTCGTACTCTGGATGCTCCGCATCTTCTCTGTAGATACTGTCTTCGTGGCCGCGGAGACAGTACTCCAGATACGCGAAAACGAACCTGGGATCCCTCGGCAGGAGCAGCATGGGCAGGTGCGGGGCAATTCCAGTCCGGAAATCGTATAAACCGACCAGGCGCCGCATGAGATCCACAGAGAAGACCTTCTTGGAGAAGTTCAGGATGGAATAACATACATCCACGACATCGTCGTCGACAGATCTCACGCCGTCATCGTCCCTCTCCCCGACCTTCTCCACGGAGAAGCGGTAGCGGGGCGGCCGGACGTTCTCCACCTCGATGACCAGATCGTCGGCCGGGGTCAAGCGGTGAGATTCGAAGTAGGGCTGCAGGCCCGCCATCAGCCGGTACGCCACGCTACGCACGTAGGGGCCGACCATATGGGGTGGGAGGGGCCCATCCGCGGCTGTCATCTCGGCCTCGATCCGCCTGCCGTCATCGTCCTCAATCATGGGTTGTCCTTCCTCGGAGCGGCCATTCTCCCATAAAGGTGCAAAAACGAACGCCAGATCCTCGGAAACAAGCAGCAGACCGCATTTCAGTTCCCACGGTGACACCCTGTAGCGAAACCTGGCACCGTTCAACCGTCGTTGCACGAGGTCGTACGTACCGCGACCAACACGCACCACTGCGTCATGTTCGTAGCCCACCGCGGTTCTGATCTTCTTCTCCGCCGTCTTCTCAGGCATGTCGGGCAGAAGGCGTTGTAACATCTCCGGTATGGTGAGGGCCCGGCCAGCGGCGGCCAGTTCATCTCTCACCCCCTGCCGAAGACTCCTGCTATCGCGTGAACCGCCCATCGATGAGACCTCCCCTCAGCTGCACTCTGGATTCCATGGAGCCATCATAACCCTGCCACGGGTCGTTGTCCCTTACCCCGGGGTCTGCTGACCCACCACCACCCCCGGGCAGCCGGGTGCACATGAATGGCCATCTCATGAGTACCGGGGAGCCGGATGTACCACAGGGCCTTCAGTACTGGACGGTCTGTGAGGCGTGGGGATCCCTTCTGGCTCTCCCGAGATCCGATGACCTACCCCTCCAATGTCTCTCCCGTACGGCATGAACTCTCGGGTACAGAATTGTACCATCCCGGTGCAAATTGTCCAAGGTGATGGCCCGGCCGCGTGGGCTGGTCCTCTTGGGACATGGACGGTTGGTCATAGGGCCCGGTGCTCCGTCCTGGCGATGATCTCATCCTGCAGCTGTGGGCTGAGGTGGTTGAAGTAGTCGCTGTATCCGGCGACCCTCACGATCAGGTTGGCGTGTTTCTCGGGTTCCCTCTGCGCCTCGCGGAGGGTATCAGCGTCGATGACGTTGAACTGCACGTGGTGGCCGTCGAGCCGGAAATACGCCCGGATCAGGCTCACCAGCTTCTCCGCTCCCCCTCCCTCGAGAACCTGGGGGGTGAACTTCTGGTTCAACAGGGTTCCTCCCGTTCTCAGGTGATCCATCTTCGCCGCCGACCTCATCACCGCCGTCGGTCCGATATGGTCGGTACCCTGGACCGGAGAAATCCCCTCCGACAGCGGCTGCCCCGCCCTTCTCCCCTCGGGAGTGGCCCCTGTGACGGACCCGAAGTACACGTGGCAGGTGGTCGGGAGCATGTTGATTCGGTAGGTACCGCCGCGTACGGACGCCCTCCCCTCCACGGCCTCGTAGAAGGCCTCGAACACGGCCCTCATCAGGTCATCGGCGTAGTCATCATCGTTACCGTACCGGGGTGTCCGGTTCAGGAGGAGCTGCCTGGTGGGCTCTGCCTCGCGAAAGTCCGACTCCAGCACCTCCAACAGCCCCTGCATACCCAGGGTCCCGCTGTCATACACGTGGTACTTGATGGCGGAAAGACTGTCGGTGACGGTGGCGATGCCCACTCCCTGCACGTAGTTGGTGTTGTAGCGGGCTCCTCCGGCGTTGTAGTCGACGCCCTTTTCCATGCAGTCATCTATGACCACCGACAGAAAGGGCGACGGCATCTCCTCTGCGTAGAGCCTCTCGATGATGTCATTGCCCTGCATCTTTATGTCGATGAAGTGGTCCAGCTGGCTCCGGTACGCGCCGACGAGTTCCTCGAAGCTCGAGAACCCCCTGGGATCCCCCGTGGCGAGTCCGATCCTGGTCCCGGTCCGCGGGTCGATTCCATCGTGGAGGGTGATCTCCAGCACCTTGGTCAGGTTGAAGTAGCCGGTCAGGATGTAAGCCTCTTTCCCGAAGGCGCCGGTCTCAATACAGCCGCTGGTTCCGCCCGAGCGGGCGTCCTCGATGGCCTTTCCCTGCCGGAGGAGCTCCGCCACCACCGCGTCAGCGTTGAACACCGAGGGCTGGCCGAACCCGCTCCTTATGACCTCGACGGCCTTTCTCACGAAATGATCCGGGTGTTTCTTACTGACCTGCACGTTCGAGCTGGGCTGGGTAAGCCTCATCTCGTCGACGATTTCCAGGAGCATGTACGAGAGCTCATTGACACCATCGGAGCCGTCGGGCCTGAGCCCGCCGATGTTGATGTTGCAGAAGTCGGTGTACGTCCCGCTCTCCTCCAGGGTGACTCCCACCTTCGGGGGCGCCGGCTGGTTGTTGAACTTGACCCAGAAACACCCCAGCAGCTCCCGGGCGTCCTCCCGTGTCAGATCACCCGACCGTACGTCCCTCTCGAAGAAGGGAAAGAGGTGCTGGTCGAGCCGTCCCGGGCAGAAGGCATCCCAGGTGTTCAGCTCGGTGATGACGCCGAGGTGCACGAACCAGTAGGCCTGAAGGGCCTCCCAGAGGTTCCTCGGGGCATAAGCCGGTACCCTGTGGGTGATCT
>PWUB01000256.1 GCA_003563755.1 Clostridia bacterium | reverse complement strand
TTGAAGGAGATTTTGTTCGGATAACGAAGAACCCAAGGAGTGAGTAACGCAGCTGTAATGGCAGACCCAGTTACTCTGCATGGCGGACACCTACTGACGATCGAAGCGGTATACACCAGCGTCCATGGGACGCGAACACCTGCTCGATGATGATGGTTCCCGCCAAAAGCCCCCGAAGACGCGGGCGACCTGCTCGACATCTGCCTCTATCCCGGCAAGGATGGAAAACACCAGCAGCTGGGAAGAGATGTGTACAGCCGGTTGCTCTACGGCGGAAGGATATCTCTTCAGGTCGGATTGATCGCCGTGGGCATTGCTGCGGAAATGGGCAGCATCCTGGGCCTGCTCGCCGGTTACACCGGAGGAAAGCTGGACGCTGTGATCATGCGGTTCATGGACGTGCTGTTGGCCTTTCCAGGGATACTGCTGGCATCTCCGTCCTCGGCACCGGCCTGGTCAACGTGATGATCGCCATCGGAATATCCTCGATCCCCGCCTACACCAGGGTGGTTCGGGGCAGTGTGCTTTCAGTGAAGGAGAATGACTATGTCATGGCCGCCAGGGCCCAGGGCGCCGGTCTCAGCTTCATCGGCCTGGGTCCCTCCCCTCCCGTGGCGGAGTGGGGCGCCATGCTGGCGGGCTCACGAGTGTACATCAGGCGAGCGTGGTGGCTGATGCTGTTTCCGGGACTGGCAATAACCCTGTCGGTGCTGGCGATAAACATGCTGGGTGACGGTCTGCGCGATGCCCTGGACCCGCAGCTGAAATGAGCTTTGGCGGGAGTTCTGCCCGTCTTGCAACCGCAGGGAGCGACGAGGCGCGCATACGGGCACACGTATGAGTTAAGCTGCCCCTGGACTTGATAGGAGGAGAGTATCTTGGATAACACCGAGGAAAAGGCGCTGCTGCAGGAGATATCGGACTACATAGAAACCGAGCGCCGGGAACTGGAGATACCGGGGCTGGCGGTGGCCGTCGCCAAGGACGGAGAGAAGATATGGTCGAGGGGTTTCGGCCACCGGGACCTGGACGGAGACGCCGAGGTGACGCCCGGGACCCTTTTGGCGATCGGATCCTCCACCAAGCCGTTCACCACCACAGGGGTGGCGATGCTGGCAGAAGAGGGCGAGCTGGACTGGGATGAGCCTCTTCGCAGCTACCTGCCGGGTTTCCGCCTGGATGATGCCCTCGCCGGCGAACGGCTGACCCTGCGCGACATGGCGTGTCACAGGTCGGGTCTTCCCAGGTATGATCTTTCGCTCTTCAACCCCGACCTGAGCAGGGAGGACTACGTGGACTGCCTCGAGCACCTGAAGGCAAACCACGACTTCCGCACGAGGTGGCAGTACCAGAACCTGATGTATACGACCCTGGGCTACGTGATCGAGCAGGTCACCGGCTCCAGCTGGGAGGAGTTCACCCGGGAACGGATACTCGAGCCCCTGGGGATGAAACCCAGCACCTTCAGCCTCGAGGATTCGCAGCAGACACCGGACTACGGGCTTCCCCACGGCCGCAGGGACGGGGAGATCGTCCAGCTGCCGTGGATCGAGATCGGGGCCACCGGCCCCGCCGGCAGCATCAACGCCACCGCCGACGGGATGGCCAACTGGCTGATACTGAACCTGCAGAAAGGTAAATGGGGGGATCAGGAGCTGCTCTCCTCTGAATCCATCACCGAGCTGCACACCCCGCAGATGGTGATGCCCGAGAGTCGAAAGCACCCGGAGCGGCAGTTTAGATCCTACGGACTGGCGTGGTTCATCGAATCGTACCGGGGCAGGCGCCTCATCCACCACGGAGGAAACACCGTCGGTTTCACCTCCTCGGTCTCCTTCATGCCGAAGGAGGGCCTGGGCGTGGTGGTCCTTTCGAACATGAGTCAGGACTGGCTGCCGGAGGCAGTCTCCTTTTTCGTGTACGATAAGCTCCTGGGCCTGGAGCCCATCAACTGGGGCGAACGGTCCCGCGCCGACGTGCAGGCGGCGAAGGAATCGATGAAAAAGAGCCTCAAGCACATCCGCGAGGGCGCCAGGCCGGACACCGACCCGTCCCACGAGCTGGAGGAGTACGCGGGCACCTACGAGCACCCCGGCCTCGGCAGCCTCACGGTGAGGATGGAGGACGGGGGGCTGAAGGCCCGCTACGGCCTCATGGACATCGATCTGCAGCATCAGCACTACGACGCCTTCGCGGCGGAACTGGACCTGTGGTTTGATACGTATACCGTGCTCGCCGACTTCGGCACCGACAAGCACGACGGACGCATCAATACCTTCTCCATGCCCTTTGGCTTCGAGACCGGGCTGGAAGCGACGGTCTTCACCCGGGCCAGGGAGGCCGCGTCCCTGTCCGAAGAGGTCCTGGAGAAGTATGTCGGGGAATACGAGGTGGAGGTCGCCGGGGGGACCATCACGGTGTCGCTGCGTGATGAGACCCTGGTGGTCAGGGTTCCGGGCCAGTCCGCCATGGAGGTGTTCCCGGTGAGCGAGACCAAGTTCGAGCCCGAGGATCTCCCGGGCTTCAGCCTGGAGTTCAAACTGGAGGGCGAAAGGGTCAGCGAGGTTGTCATAGCCCAGCCCGGGGGCATCTTCACCGCGGTGCGCAGGGAATAGCTGAGAGGCGCCGTCGAGCCGGGCATGGATCCCAACAGGCGTGCGGTGGGTGGGGGGCTCCCCCCACCCACCGCACGTCGGACATCGGTCCGCTCCTTTTGACTGGCGCTTCTGCTTCCCCAAGCCTGGGGATCCATCCGCCGTGCCGCTCGCTGGGCGGAGCAGGCCCGATCCCTGGATCCTATCACCCACCGGAATCTGGACGAGTGAGTCCCCTGCATCCGATCACGTCACGGACCCGGGACGCTCAACCTCACTGCAGTCTCCGGGCCAGGCTGTCCGCCAGCTCCTCGACCTCCCCCAGCGCCCCGCCGTCGGCGGGGCCGTGAACGTCCACCGCACCCACTATCTCGATGCCGGTGGGACCGAGCATCTCCTGGGCCTGCTTCAGCGCGCCGCCGCTCCATCCGTGCGAGCCGATGAAGGCCGCGTACTCGGCGGGCGGCCCGAGGGCGGAGACGAGGTTCGCGGCGTGGGTGGCAAGGGGGTGCATTCCCCTCAGTACCGTGGGTGACCCCAGCACGATGCCGCGGGAGTCGACGAGGTCACGGGCGATGTCTCCCAGGTCTGCACTCGACAGCTCGTGAAGGGAGACCTCCACCCCGTCAGCCAGCAGGCGATCGGCGAGGTATCGTGCCATGTCGGCAGTTGAGCCCCACATGCTGACGTATGCGATGAGGACCTTTTCGTCCGTCTCCCCCGAGGTCCACTTTCGATAAGGCTTCATGATGACTTCGGGATCAGCGTAGATGGGACCGTGACTGGGTGCGATCATCTTGATGTCGAGTTTCTCCAACTTCTCGAGGGCCCTCTTGCCGGCGGAGGAAAAGGGCATCATGATCTCACCAAAATAGCGCTTGGCGAAGGGTATTACCTCGGGCACCTCCGACGCGTACAGCCCCGCCGCCGTGTGGGTCCCGAAGAAGTCACAGGAAAAAAGCAGCTCGTCTTCAAGGAGATAGGTCATGATGGTCTCGGGCCAGTGAAGCATCGGTGTCTCGAGAAACTCGAGGGTCTTTCCTCCCAGGCTCAGGCGTTCACCGTCGGAGACGACCATCATTTGCTCGTCG
>PWUB01000102.1 GCA_003563755.1 Clostridia bacterium | reverse complement strand
CCATTCGCTGAAAATGCGCTTGAGGAGGGATCACGGTGACAACGGTGTATCTGAACGGGGAGTTCCTTCCCGAGGATGAGGCGGTCATATCGCCGGAGGACAGGGGATTCAATTTCGGCGATGGGCTCTACGAGGTCATGTGCATATACGGCGGTGTGCCGTTTTGTTTTGACGAACACATGAAGCGCCTGTACTCGGGGGCGGAGGAGATGGAGATCCCGATGCCCCTGCCGCCGCGGGCGATGGAGGGGGTGCTGATGAAGCTCCTCGAGGCCAATGACCTGAAGGAAGCCTCCGTCTATCTGCAGGTGACGCGGGGTGCGTCGCGCCGATTTCACCCGTTTCCCGATGAATGCGAGCCCACCGTCTTCATGAAGGTGAGGGAGATCACCCGGCGGTGGGACAGGACGCAGGGCAGGACCGCCATCACCCATCCCGATGACAGGGGAGGCCTCTGCTACCTCAAGACCGTCTGTATCCTGGCCAACTGCATCGCCCAGACCAGGGCGAAAAGGCAGGGGGCTGACACCGCCATACTGGTGCGCAACGGTTTCGTGACCGAGGGCGCAACGGCCTCCGCCTTCTGTGTCATCGACGGTGTCCTGTACACTCATCCACTGGTGAACATACTCCCCAGCGTGACCCGGGGGAACATACTGCGGCTGGCCGAGGAGAACGGACTGCCCGTGGTGGAACAGGCGGTCCCGCTGCAGCGGTTTCTCGGTGCCACAGAGGTCATCATCGGGGCCACGGTGCTGGAAATCGCTCCGGTGGTGCAGATCGACGGACGGCGGATCGGCGACGGTGAGCCGGGACCGGTGTTTCACAGGCTTCACGGGGCCTTCGCCGACCTGGTAGACAGGAAATGCCGCGCCCCCAGCTGAAGAAGTGGTGTGCGGGGGTCGCTGCCCCCCGGCCCCCGGTATTGGGGGTGTGTTCCGCGGGCACCTTGATGTCACAGCGCCCGCCGGTGGGGTTGGTGCCGGGATCGGGGTCGGCGGAGACGGGAGGCAGAGATGGCTGATCCCATTCTCACAGCTGAGGGAGTCAGCAAAATATACCGGCACGGGGAGGTCAGCGTTACCGCCCTCCGCGACGTTTCTCTTTGCATCCCCGAATCCGAGTTCGTTGTCATGGTGGGGCCCAGCGGTTCAGGCAAGAGCACCCTGCTCAACATAATGGGCGGCATGGATGTGCCCACCTCGGGGAGGGTGTTGTATCGAGGAAGCGACATCAACCGCTACAGCGAGGCCGAGCTTACCGACTACCGTCGGCTCGAGATCGGCTTCGTGTTCCAGCTGTACAACCTCATGTCAGCCCTCACCGCGCGGGAGAACGTGGAGCTGGCCACGGAACTGGTGCCCCAGCCTCTTACCGTCGACGAGGTCATGGCGCGGGTCGGGCTCGAGGACCGCATGGACCATTTTCCATCGCAAATGTCCGGGGGAGAGCAACAGAGGGTGGCCATCGCCCGGGCCCTGGCCAAGAACCCCGGCCTTCTTCTATGCGACGAGCCCACGGGAGCCCTCGATTACGAGACCGGCATCCAGATACTCGGCCTCCTGGCCGCCCTGAACCGGGATTACGGCACCACGGTGGTCATCATCACCCACAACCTGGCGGTCGCAGACATGGGACACCGGGTATTCCGCATGCGAAGCGGTGAGATAGTGCAGGTGCAGGAGAACGAGGATCCGGTGCCAGCGGAGAGGATCACGTGGTGATGAAGACACTGGACCGCCGGCTAGTGAGGATCATAAAGGATTCCCGCCTGCAGGTCCTCGCCATCATCACCGTCATCACCCTCGGACTCCTCGCCTTCACCCTGCTGGTGAACACCTACAGGAACATGCACTCTTCTCTTTACGAGTATTACCGGCAGCAGTCCTTCGCCGACCTCTTCGTCCAGGTGATGCCCCTTCCCACCGCCCAGCTCCAGGCCCTGGAGAACCTGCCTGAGGTCGCCGCCGCGGAGCCCAGGATCGTGACCGATGTCCGTCTTGACGTGGGACGGGAGACGAACCCGATCGTACGCCTGATCAGTGTCACGGAGGACGGGCGGATCAACGCGCCGCTGCTGAGGGAGGGGAGACTGCCCTTTGCGGGTGAGAGGGGCGTTGCCCTGCTGAGCGGATTTGCGGATGCGAACGAACTGCGCGTGGGGGACAGGGTGGATCTCTTGGTCCGGGGCGAACCCTTCGCGGTGGTGGTGACGGGGGTGGCGGACACTCCCGAGTACATTTATGCCATCAGGGATGTCCGCAACTTCATACCCGACGACAGGGGGTTCGGCGTCGGGTTCTGTGATCTTTCCCTCACCCAGGATCTGTTGGGACTGCCCGGCCAGGCCAACGAGGTGGTATTCACGCTGCGGGAGGGGGTATGCCCCGAGGACGCGGAGAAGGCGGTCGAGAGGGCCATGGAGGGTTACGGAGTCAAGAGCATCGTCAAGCGCGAGGACCAGCTGAGCCACGCCATGGTCTCCATTGAGCTGGAGCAGCTGGAACAGTTCTCGCTCATCATACCCGTTGCCTTTCTGCTGATCGCTGCCGCCATCATCTACATGATGCTGTCGAGGCTGGTGAAGGCGGACCGCATAGCCATCGGGGTTTTGAAGGCCATGGGATACGACAATGTCAAGGTCATGGCCCACTACCTCAAGTATGCTCTGGTGATGGGGGTGACCGGCGCCGCCCTGGGCATGCTGGGCGGGCACCTGCTGGTGGGTCCGATGTCGGAGCTTTACATGGAGTTCTTCAACCTTCCCCTGCTGCGGGGTGAGATCCGTCCGGTCTTCGCCCTCGTCGGCGTAGCCATGACGGCCCTCTTCTGCGGTGCGACGGGGCTGTGGGCGGCACGGGGAGTCACCTCCATCACCCCGGCCGACGCCATGCGGCCCCCGGCACCCACCCCGGGACAGCGCAACACCCTGGAGGTGCTGTTTCCCGGCGCCTGGGGACGGCTGTCCTTCGGGTACAAGCTCGTGATGCGGCACCTGTTCCGGAGCAAGCAGCGGTTTTTCATGGCAGTCATGGGCGTGGCACTGGCATACACGGTGGTTTTGACGCCCTTTTACATGCTCGACACTGTGGATCTGATGTTCGAGCAGTTTGGGACCCTGGAACGGTATGACTACGCTGTCTCCTTCACAGAGCCCGTGGGTCCCGGTGCGATCCCCGAGCTGAGGGAGATGGTGCGGGTGATGGCCGCCGAACCCTACAGTGAATACCCCTTCCGGCTGTCGGTGGGATGGCGGGAGGAGACCATACTGGCGAGGGCCCTGCCCAGGGGAACGGAGCTGTACCGCTTTGAGGACGAAGACGGCAGGGTGATCGGCATGCCGGCGCGGGGCATCTTCGTGTCCAGGTATCTCGCTGATTCCCTGGGCATCACCGCCGGGGACGAGGTGATGATTTCCTCCTATGTGACCCGCGACGAGGAGCACCCGGTGCCCGTGAAGGCGGTGGTGACCCAGTACCTGGGATCGGGGATATATATGTCCCTGGAGCAGATGGATGCTCTGACGGGACAGGGCGATACCTACACCGGGCTCCTGCTGCAGTCGGGCGACGACGTCAGGGGAAAACTCGCGGCCGCCGGCAACATCAGTTCGATATACTCCGCGGCGGACATGATCGAGGGATTCGAGGAATTCATGGGGCTGATGATCGCCGCGGTCACGGCCCTGAT
>PWUB01000107.1 GCA_003563755.1 Clostridia bacterium | reverse complement strand
CTTCCCCTTCGCCGCAAGAATGACCCTGGAGCCTCTTTTCGGGCAGGGAGGCCGTAAAAGCGATCCTTTCTCCGTCAGGCGACCAGCAGAAGCTCTTCACACCGAAATCGAGATAGGTGAGCTGCTGGGCCTCGCCTCCGTCCCTGGGGATGACCCAGATCTGCGCTCCGCCCCCATCCTCGCGACGAGACAAAAAGGCGATGCTCTTTCCGTCCGGTGACCACCGCGGGTGGGTATCCTTCATGCCGTTGGTGAACTGAAATGCATCCCCTTCCTCGGCCGGCACCATCCATACCCGGGACCGGTACTCGTCTTCATCGCGGTCGATGTGGCTCTGCACGTACGCGACCAGTTGACCATCCGGCGATATCTGCGCGTCCGCCACCCAGGTGTAGCGGTACAAATCATCGATCTCGATCCGTCGCTTTTCGGACATGTAAAGGATCCGCTCCTCTCACTGAGAGATGGCCGGGTGATGATTCATCACGTGACGGACCACCCGCGCCGAAATCGTCAACTGTCAGTGGCTGGGCAGCTGATCCAGGGGCGGCTGCAGGCCTTCCGGGATGGGAGACTTATAGGGGTTATCCTTCGTGGCTTCGAGGAAAGCCTCCCTGGCCTTGTCCAGCTGCTCCTCATCGGTCAGCAGGCTCCAGCCCGTCAGGGCCAGTATCTTCGCCGCCTGCAGCATGCCCTTGTGGCCAATGCTCATACCAGAGGTGGCCGTCACCTGCCAGGAATGTCCCCTCGCACCCAGTGCGAAGCAGGCGGTGCTGCACTCAGCGGTGGGGGTCACCCAGCTGACGTCCGCCACATCGGTGGATCCTCCCCCGCTCCGCCCCTCGGGCTCGCGCGGCTCGAGGAGTCCCTCGTGCAGGTACTCGTCGCTGAGGTCCACATCGTGGCGCTCCTTCGCCAGGCGGATGACCCGGTCCCTCTGTCCCGGAGAGAAGTGCTCGGCCATGGCCGTGGCAAACTCCTTGTCCTCGTCGGTAAACTCCGGGGGCCCCGCCTTCTGCATGTTCTCCCAGAGGAGGGCGGCTATGGGGCGGTTGGTGAGCTTGTTGTAGCATCCCGAGAGGAACTCGATCTCCATCCTGGTATCGGTCATCAGGGCCGCACCCTCCGCTATCCGCACCACCCGCTCGTAGATCCCCTCCACTTCATGGCGCTCCGGGGCCCGCACGTAGTACCAGACCTCGGCCTCCGGGGGTACCACGTTGGGCTCTCCTCCCCCATCGGTTATGACGTAATGGATCCTCGCCTGCTCGATGACGTGCTCACGCAGGTAATTCACACCGACGTTCATGAGTTCAACTGCATCGAGGGCACTGCGTCCCATCTCGGGAGCTCCGGCCGCATGCGATGATAGCCCGAAGAACTTGAACTTCACCGAGTTCATCGCCGATGAGCTGCCCAACCGGACCGCGTTCATGCCGCCCGGGTGCCAGCACAGGGCCGCATCCACATCCTCCAGGAGCCCGTCTCTCACCATGAAGACCTTGCCCACGAGGGTCTCCTCGGCGGGACACCCGTAGTATCGGACGGTTCCCGGGCTTTCCGTCTCCTCGAGAGCCTCTTTGGCAGCCAGGGCTGCGGCGAGAGACGCTGTTCCCAACAGGTTGTGACCGCACGCGTGGCCGGGCGTACCCTTTGCCAGGGGCTCCTCGTGGGGAACCGTCTTCTGCGACGTACCCGGCAGGGCATCGTATTCGCCCAGGAATGCGATCACCGGTTCGCCCGAACCGTAGCTGGCGATGAAGGCTGTGGGCATGCCCGCGACCCCCATCTGAATCTCGAAACCCGCCTCCTTCAGAAACTCTGCCTGGTCTTCGGCTGACCTGGTCTCCTGAAGCCCCACCTCTGCATACTCCCATATGCGATCGCTGAGCTGGACCAGATCATCACTGCGCTTCTCGATGACATCAAGAAGGATCTTCTCTGCAGACACATCAATCCACCCCTTCATCTTTGGTCTTCTAACGTGACTTCATCACCGCGAGGGGAAACCCTGCACGCCGAGGGCGAATGAAGCTCCGTCGCGCCAGGGTTGGCGGCTGCAGTGTGACCCTCGGGCCACCGTGGATATGTGGGTGCAGCCGGATGAAAGAGTGGGGTTCTGTCACCCACCTGAGCGTGGGAGACAGGGGCTGTGACAACGCTCGGTCACGGACAGACAAAGGGCCCGCTCCCATTCCGGCAAGACGGGCCCACTTGCCCCGGCGGTTACTGGCGCTGCCTGAAAGTATCACACTTCGTCTCGGACGCATCGTGAGCCTGGCCTTCAGCGCCAGCAACGCCCGCTTCGAGACGTCCACCTTCACGACCCTCGTCGTTGGCCACCATGATGGTATCGGCTTCGCACTTGTTCCCGCTGCTCCAGAAGCGGCATGTATTCACCGTGCAGCGAATCCTTTCATTCGTCACGGCCTATCCCTCCTTCTGACGTGATCTGCGACACATGCTTAGTAATTCCACTTGCCTTTATCTCTATGTGTCTTGCGGGGGAAGGCAGCGACGGCGACGCCTTAAACCCCAACCCTAACGGTGCCGTGCTTTTCCCGCACCCCGCTATCACCGACCTGGGGGTTCGGGAGCAAACCCCCGGGACCCACAGCCGCACGTTGCGAACCGGCATGGGCTCCGAAATCGCGAGGACCTCCTCCGATGCCAGTCCTTTCGTACGTCACACGGCAGTTTTAGGAGGCGTAACATAAACCGGTCAGTTTACTCCGGCCTGGCCAGGGCATGGACCAAGACGAGAGGAGCACTTCATGATTCTCATTCTTGTTGCGGGTAATGCAGACAACCCAAATCAACTCGTCCGCAGCGTTGCACAACAGATCGAGGCCGCTGGAGAGAAATACCTCATCGCCCCAGTGCCCTCCCTGTTCCTCCTGTTCGAAAACTCGGGCCACACCCAGATCCGTCACTACCGCGGGGACATCATCGAACCCGACGTGATCTTTCACTGGGTCGGGGGCCGGCACGAATACACCACCCTTGACGCACTGGACCTCGCCGGTTATCGACTGATCAACCCCCGTAAGGCCTGGTACATTGGTCGAAACAAGTCCATGCAGCTGGCCCTATTTGAGCGAGAGGGGATCCCCCATCCGTGGTCCCTATTCGCCCAGGAAGTGAGCTGGGCGAGGATAGAACCTCACCTGGCATGGGATGGTCGGCAATACGTGTTGAAACCCCACGACGGTGGTAGGGGTAGGGATGTGCACAGGGCCCGTAGCAACCGAAGGGCAGCCACCCTGTACTCGCAGACACCACGTTACCGACGAGGTGGGATCCTCATCCAGGAGTACCTGGATCACGCACCCAAGATCCGTCATCATTTCCGGGTCAACGTGATCGGCGGCAGGGCCGTGACAGGCTCCGAGCTGCGAGCTGCCGGCACCAACTGGATAACCAATGAGGCCCACGGGGGGCAGTCCATGTCGCCTGACTACGCCATCGAGGATGTACCCGAGGAGGCCATCCGGTTGGCGGTGAGGGCGACGGGAGTGATCGGTGCAGACTACTCGGGCGTGGATGTGATCGAGGGAGGAGATGGCGCCTTCTACGTCCTGGAGACCAACGAGTTTCCCGGCTTTGCTGGGAGAACGACTCCGCACCTGGGCAAGTACATCGTGGAGGTCGCTCGACAGCAGAGATCGGCCTCCGATGACACGGACACCGCAGAAGAGCCAACGGTTCACAGACCGT
>PWUB01000362.1 GCA_003563755.1 Clostridia bacterium | reverse complement strand
TGCCCGTACCGACCGACCTTTTCATAACTCCCCTAGCCCCTCTTATCTTAAGAGGGGAATTCCGAGGAGCGGAAGGGTGCCAACGGGCGTCGGCGGTGGTGGTTAGCAAAGAAGTCGGTTCATCCGGCATTTGCCATTCCTTGAGCCGTCCGGCTGTCTTGTGTCTCCTTCCCAGGGGAAGGGGCAGAGCTCCCATCATCCCGCTTGCCCATTATCACCCTCACCTTAGTCTCCGATTCTATCGGAGTCTCGACAGAGTCGGACCTCTCCCGTCGAGGGAGAGAATCCGGGGGCACGCCCCCCTCCGGCGCTCTGCCACCTCCCCTGTCAAGGAGAGGGGTGGGGGTGTGCCACCCCCTTTATCCTCTTTGCCACTAGTCTGGCATGTGCGAGCTCCACCTATGGCGGCAACTCGACGTTCACATGGACCGCGTAGAACTTGTAGGACACATCTTCCCCATCTTTTGCGGGCACCACTATGCTGAACTCAGTCTCTGTGACATCGGGGTAGCTGTCGTACGGCCACGTACAGAACGGCCAGTTGCGCTCGTCCTTCGCGTGTTGTTCATTGGTGTAGCCCTTGACCGAGATCTTCGTGTCGTCCTCGACCAGGCTGTAGCCCGGGTCGAGAGCTATGGTGATGGTGACCTCGTCATTATCCACCGCGGAGAAGGTCACCGTGCCCACCTTGTCAAGATCCGCCCCCGTCACAAGGTTGACGGTCTTTTCCACCCCATCGTAGGACACATACTGGAACCACGAGTGTCTGGGGTACTTGCTCTCTTCCGCCATGGCGGTTCCCTTCCCATCGCCTATCACCACCCCATTGTCGTTTTTGTCGTGCATGTTGTACTGGATGCCGGTCACCGACAGGGTGAACTCTGCGCTGGCGCCCTGCGGAGCCGACTGCGGCAGGTGCTTGATTAGCTGCAGCCTGAGAATATCGCAGGGATAATACTGGCGACATTCGAGGAGAGCCTCGATTTCGGGGAACTCCTCGTTGGCCGGGCCGTAACCAGAACCCAGGTCGCTCCACTCGCCATCGCGGTACAAATCCATGTACCATTTAAAGGTCATGTGGTCAAAGAGGCCGTTGTCGTCGGGTTCGAGGTCCGCAATCATGTATAGCGGGACGCTGCCGCCCACGCCGATCTTGAAGAACTCATGCGCCTCGACGCAGGGATACCAGTCCTCGAGCGCGACTGTGACCTTGTCATAGAAGCTGAGTGTCTCGCCCAAGTGCTCCTTGTCAAACCTGTAGTTACCCTCTGTCACATCCAACGAGGCGACACCCTTGTCATCGCCGACAAGCTCGACATCGGCGCGCACGCCGATCTCCAGCGACCCCGTCTGCACGGTCTGGGTGATCTCCACCTCGTCCGTCCAGGGGGCGTAGGCAACACCCAGCGCACCCAGTGCCAGCACCACCGCCAGTGACATTATTCCTATCCTTTTGATCATAATCAGTCCTTT
Organism: Clostridia bacterium; assembly: GCA_003563755.1. The sequence goes on along the minus strand of PWUB01000362.1, from coordinate 2,261 downwards.
CCAAGGGAAGGGGCAGCGCACTCATCATCCGACTTCCCCATTATCACCCTCACCTTCATCCTCTCCCGTCGAGGGAGAGGAAACCGGGGGCAACGCCACCGCGCGCTCTGCCTCCTCCCCTGCTAACGAGAGGGGGTGGGGGTTGCCCACCCCCTTCCTTTGTCTTTTGCCGCTAGTCCGGCGCTACGGCCAGTTATACTGGGTGCCGGTTATCTTAATCGTCATCACGTAGGTGGCATCCTGCATCATCGGCTGCTTGAACTTCTTATCGATCTCAAGCGACGTCACGTCGCCCTCGTGAAGCTGCACGCCCACTGCGTTGATCAGTAACAGGTTTATGACCACAACACCACCCTCCCGTACTTGCAGTTTTGCGGGATCCCCCTCCTCGCCTGTGCCTGAGACCCACAGGACCTCAAGCTCGTCCTCGGGGTCGGGCGATATTCGCCTCACCGAAACGTCTATATCGGTGATGTGAACAGGGATGCTGCCGGCGCTGGCTATGTCCACGATTTCCCACACCTCGATGCAGGGATAGGCGTTCTCTATCAGGATCTCTACGCCTTCGTATATGTCGCGGCCGTCGAAGTCCTCTCCGAGCCTCTCACCGGTGAGTTTCCACGATATCGATGCTATTTCCTTCTCATCGTAAGCGACAACTCCAAACGCCTTGGCAAAGCCGATGGCCACGTCACCAGTTTGCACGTTCTGCTCGATGTAGACCTCGTCCGTCCAGGGGGCGTAGGCAACGCCCAGTGCGCCCAGTGCCAGGACTATGGCTAAACAAACTAAACCAACTCTTTTCATTTCCCCCTATAGTCTCCTTTCTTCAAGTATTCGGGGGACGGGCGGGGGTATTACTCCCCGCCGGTCCTGGCTTTACGGCGTGTAGTCGTAGTTGTACTGGACGGCCTTTATCGTGATGGTGAAGGAACCGTCCAGGTTCATGTTCTCGCCATCATGCTGCTCGAGGTGCTTGTCGATCTCTATGGTGATGATCTCGCAGGGGTAGGCCTGGTGGTCCGGCAGTGCCTCTGCCAGAGCGTCGAGGCCCACGCCATCTGCAACCTCTTCACCATCAGCATCGAAGATCCTCCAGTTGATGGTCATGGAATCAGCGTCAAAAAGACCGTCCTCATCGTCGTAACTGAAGGTCGGGTACAGGTACACCGGGACGGTGCCGCCGATGGCGATCTCGAAGGTCTCGTGGACCCACACGCTGGGGTACAGGTTGTCTATATCGATAGTGACGCTGGCGAAGAACTCGTCGGTGTTCTTAAAAAACTTGGACTCCCCTTCCGTCACTGTGATGTCGACATAGTCCTTCGTGTCTCCCTCAAGATCTGCCCAACCGCGGACACCGATCTCCAGGGACCCTGTCTCCACCGTCTGGGTGATCTCCACCTCGTCGGTCCACGGGGCGTATGCCACGCCCAGCGCACCCAGCGCCAGGACCAGTGCCAGTGATATCATTCCTATCCTTTTCACTTGTATTCCTCCTTTTTGATGGTCAGCTTTCGGTTAGAAGCTTTCCGCTTCCGGCCCGGGGCTATCAGCTTTCAGGCCCCGCCGCCCATCTCCCACCGCCGACGTCCCCTCGCCTTCCGCCGTCCGCCGCTAACTGTAAGCTCCTTGTTTGCCCGATTCGAGACCGGCCGGTATCGACCGCGCGCCCCTGCGGGAACATCCCAAATCCGTAGTGCGACCCTAGAGGGCCGCGCCGTTCCCTTCTTCTCCTCCCCCTTAAGATAAGGGGGACACAGGGGGTTATGAACCCGCGCCCGAGGCTGAAGCCTCGGACTACATTGTCCGTGGTCCGGGAGTCTGCCCCCCGGGTTATTGGGTCCGGTCTCTGCCATCTCTCTTCGGGCTTATACACTATGTTCCACCCCACACATTATTAGAGGTGTGCCTTACCGGGACCACCCCCTCGTCCACGCGGCTTCTGTAGTGCGACCCTTCAGGGTAGCGCCATGCCCTTCCTCTCCTCCCCCTTAAGATAAGGGGGACACAGGGGGTTATGAACCCGCGCACGAGGCTAAAGCCTCGTACTACAGGGTGCTGTTGGACACCAGAGCCGCGCGGCAGGTTGGTGGGAGCCCGGTCGCCCGTACCGACCGGCCCTTCGATCACCCTCACCTTAGTCCTCTCCCGTCGAGGGAGAGGATAAGTAGAGGAGGGCCAACGGGCATCGGCAATCGTAGTATTCAAAACAGTTGTCATACGCAGATTATCGTTCATTTATCAAACCCGGATTCTCT
>PWUB01000150.1 GCA_003563755.1 Clostridia bacterium | reverse complement strand
GCGGGGGGAAGGAACCATGGTATTTGAAAGTCTTGGCCAGAAAATCCAGGAGACCATGAAGAAGCTGCGCGGTAGGGGCAAGCTGTCGGAGGAGGACGTGGCTGCTGCACTCAGGGAGGTGCGGCTAGCCCTGCTGGAAGCTGACGTCAATTTCCGGGTGGCGCGCAAATTCGTCAAGCGTGTCCAGGAGCGCGCCGTGGGCTCGGAGGTGATGGACAGTCTGACACCGGGTCAGCAGGTGGTCAAGATCGTTCACGCGGAGTTGACCGAACTGATGGGGGGCAAACAGCGGGGCCTCACCTTCGCATCCCAGCCTCCCACGGTGATCATGCTGGTGGGTCTGCAGGGGTCCGGTAAGACCACCTCCTGTGCCAAGCTGGCCCGTCACCTGCAGGGTCGGGGACGTCACCCCCAGCTGGTGGCAGCAGACATATACCGACCGGCCGCCGTGGATCAGCTGCAGCAGCTGGGTTCACAGATAGATGTGCCGGTCACCGTCATGGATGCCAGCCCGGAGGAGATAGCCCTTGCCGGACTCGAGGAGGCGAGAGACGGCCGCCGGGATACTGTACTGATCGACACCGCGGGTCGGCTGCACATTGACGAGGACATGATGGCTGAGCTCGAGCGAATCGCCGAGACCGTCGACATGCAGGAATGCCTGCTCGTGGTCGATGCAATGACGGGCCAGGATGCCGTCAACGTGGCGGAGGAGTTCTCCAAACGACTGGACATTTCGGGCATCTTCCTCACTAAGCTGGACGGTGACACCCGGGGTGGTGCAGCCCTGAGTGTTCTCGATGTCACGGGCTGTCCGGTTAAGCTCGTGGGTACCGGTGAGAAACCGGAGGACATCGAGGTGTTTCATCCGGACCGAATGGCCTCACGCATACTGGGCATGGGCGATATGATGAGCCTCATCGAGAAGGCGGAGCAGAAGTTTGATCATGACCGTGCAAGGGAGATGGAGGCGCGCCTGAGAGAGGACCGCTTCACCCTCGATGATTTCCTCGAACAGCTTCAGCAGGTCAAGGACATGGGACCGCTGGATCAGCTGATGTCCATGCTCCCGGGGATGTCGGGCAAGCTTCCCGCTGGTGAGCTGGATGACAGCGAGCTGGTGAGGACACAGGCGATAATCCAGTCCATGACTCCCCAGGAGAGGAAGAGCCCGGAGATAATCAAGCGGAGCAGGAGACGCCGCATAGCACGCGGCAGCGGCACGAAGGTGCAGGATGTGAACCGTCTGCTCAAGCAGTTCAGCAAGACCCGTGATATGATCCGCCAGCTGACAAAGGCCGGGCGGGGTAAGACGCCCCGCAGCCTCAAGGACCTGGGTCTTCCGTTCTGATAGAGAAGCGGTATACCAATGAAACGTGAGGAGGTTGACAGTTGGCAGTAAGAATCAGGTTGCGCAGACACGGAGGCAAGAAGGACGCATTCTTCCGCATCGTGGTTGCTGACTCACGCTCACCGCGGGACGGTCGGTTCATAGAGGAGCTGGGCTACTACGACCCCGTTGAGCAGCCGGCGAAGGCGAAGATACACGTACAGCGCGTCCGTCACTGGCTCGGACAGGGAGCGAAGCCGTCGGAGACGGTGAAATCCCTTCTCGTCAGGGCTCGCATTCTGGATGGATACGAGCCACGTGAAGACGAGGGCGAAAGCCCCATAGCTTTCGAGCTGATCGGTGAGGCTGTTGCTGAGGACAACGCGTAGACTGCGGGCCGACGGGCTGAACAAGCCATGAAGAGGACAGGACGCTGTCATCCTGAAGGGAAGTGACTCAAGCATGGTTCGAGATCTGGTACACTACATCACGAGATCCCTGGTGGATGAGCCCGAGGCCGTCGAAGTGAGCGAGATCACCGGTGAGAGGTCCGCTATCATTGAGATCAGCGTGGCCTCGGCGGACATAGGCAAGGTTATCGGCAAGCGGGGCCGGATCGTTCATGCCATTCGCACGGTGGCAAAGGCCGCCGCGGCGAAGGAGGGTAAGCGCGTTGAGGTTGAGATCGTCGAGTGAGTCATGGCAGCTGATCCCGGCACCGACTGCCTCGGCGCCTCCCACGGGTTCGCCCCGTATGGTACAACGGGGGTCCTGAGGTGATGGCCGTGAATGGGTATGGGGAGATGAAAAACGAGGAGCACATGGTCCTCGGCCTGGTGATACGCCCTCATGGAGTCCAGGGCGAGCTGGTTGTGGATCCGATGGCCTCCAGGGAGGATACATCGATGGGCACCGGTCCAGCCCTTGCGTGCGACGATGAGGGTTGCAGGCCCGTTACCATCGTCGGAATCCGGTGGCACAAGGAAAGAATCCTGGTTCAGTTGGAGGGAGTGCACGATCGGACGGCGGCGGAGGAGCTGCGCGGTCTGAGGATCGAGGTGCCGAGCACCGACCTGCCTCCGCTGCCTCCGGACACCTACTACGTCGATGACCTGATCGGATGCCGCGTGATCACCCCGGATGGTGAGGCCCTCGGTGAGGCCGACAGTATTCTTCGCACCGGAGGCGTGGATGTGCTCTCGGTACGCTGTGGTGATGGCGGATGGCTTCTGCCCCTCGCCTCGGAGTTCGTGGTGGATGTAAACCTCGAGGACTGCACGATCCGGGTGCGACTGATCGACGGATTGAGGGATTTGACGTGCTGGTAGATGTGATCACCATCTTTCCGGATATGGTGGATGCCCCGCTGCGTTCGGGCATCCTCGGACGGGCCCGGGAGGCGGGCATCGTGGACATACGCATCCATGATCTTCGCGACCACTGTCGGGATCGTCATCGCGTCACCGATGAACCTCCTTACGGAGGAGGTCCCGGAATGGTGATGAAGCCTGAACCCTTCTTTCGTGCCGTGGAGCACTGTCTGAGCGGATCAGCCGCCTCTGGTACCAGCCGGGTCGTGCTGATGACTCCCCAGGGCAGGACGCTCACTCACCACCTGTGCGAGGAGATGGCCCGTGATGACCACCTGGTTCTATTGTGTTCACGCTACGAGGGAGTCGACGAGAGAGTGAGGCAGTGGGCCGCCACCCACGAGGTATCCGTGGGAGACTATGTCCTCTCCGGCGGTGAAATCGCTGCCCTGGCTGTTGTGGATGCCGTGGTTCGTCTCGTTCCCGGGGTCGTGGGGGATCCGGAGTCTCTACGGGGTGACTCCTTCGCGGACGGTCTCCTCGAGGGACCGCACTACACCCGGCCCCGCGAGTACCGGGGCCTGGCGGTACCCGATATTCTCCGCTCGGGAGATCACGGTGCGGTCGAGGAATGGCGAAGCAGAGAATCCATCATTCGGACGCGCACGAGAAGGCCGGAGATGTTGTCTACGCACCGTCGCTGGCAGTATTATTGTGGTCGGTGAACTGAGCGTTCAGGGAAGGAGGTTAGTACAGTGTCAGAGGAGATTCGTATGATCGAAGGCGAACAGCTGCGTGAGGATATTCCCGATTTCGGTCCCGGTGATCACGTGGTGGTCAGCGTTCGGGTAACCGAGGGAGGCAGGGAGAGAGTCCAGCCCTTCGAGGGCACTGTCATGAGGCGTCAGGGTTCCAATACCAGCGAGACCTTCACCGTGAGAAAGGTCAGCTATGGCGTGGGTGTGGAGCGCACTTTTTTGGTCCATTCGCCCCGGCTGCGCGAGATCAAGGTGATTCGACGCGGGCGAGTGCGAAGGGCGAAACTCTACTACCTGCGCAAGCGCAAGGGCAAAGCGGCGCGAATAAGGGAGAAACGTTAGGAGAATCCAGCGGGTGATGACCCGTTCGGCGGAATGAGCTGAGTAGTGGTATGGCCGATACCATGGCCTCTGAGCGTGCGAGCACCTGGTCGTTCCTCACCAGGTTAATATTGGTGGTGCTCCTGGTGGGGTTGTTCGGGCGCGCATACATCTTCGATACCTTCTTCGTGGAAGGCGATTCCATGAACGGCACCCTTCTGTGCGGTGACCGAGTCCTGGTGAACCGGTTCATCTACCACCTGCGGGGTCCGGAGCGCGGAGAGGTGGTCGTCTTTCGGCTCGATGATGGCCCCCAGACCCTGGTCAAAAGAATCCTGGCCACGGCGGGAGAGATAGTGGAGATGAAGGAGGGGGTCGTCTACGTAAACGGGCGGTCGCTGCCGGAGCAATACCTAACTCACCGAGGTGAGGACAGTTTCTCCCCGGTGAAGGTACCCACGGGCAGCGTCTTCGTGCTCGGAGATAACAGGCCGACGAGTGAGGACAGCCGTGCCTTCGGGCCTGTGCCGATGTCCCGAGTATCAGGAAGTGTCATGTTGGTCTTCTGGCCGCCCAGTTCCTTCTCCATGATGGAGATGACCCGTCGTGCCACCGTCAATCCATAGGCTCCGTACAGCCGTGATGGCGATGGGCAGCAGTTGGCCTGAGCTCGAGCGCGAGGAGAGACTGGCCTGGCTGACTGAGTGCCGGCGGCTGCGCGGCAACTGCTCGACCGAGAGACGGTTGGGCGGGGCAGCATCGCCGATTGCGGGTGTTGACGAGACCGGGCGCGGGCCCCTCGCCGGTCCGGTCGTCGCCGCAGCGGTCATAATGCCATCGGGCTGTATAATTGCCGGCCTCACTGACAGCAAACGCCTCTCGCGCCTTTCGCGAGAACGGCTGTACGAGCATATATGCCAGCGGGCAGTTGCCATCGGTGTCTCGGGCGCCTCGGCGGCTACCGTCGACGAGGTGGGTATTCGCGCTGCCAATATGATCGCCATGAAGGGCGCGGTGCAGAGGCTCCTGATCAGACCGCGGGCCGTGCTGGTTGATGGCACCGAGGAGATCCCCGGGCTGCATATTCCCCAACGCGCCGTGGTGCGCGGCGACCTCAGGTGCAATGTCATCGCCGCCGCATCGGTCGTGGCGAAAGTGATAAGGGATCGCATAATGCGACTTCACCACAGCGCCTTCCCGGACTACAGCTTCTTCACCAATGTCGGTTATGGGACGCCGCACCATCGGCGGGCCCTGGAGGAATTGGGACCGACACCCGTCCACCGCCGGTCATTTTTGGGTCCCAACGTCGTACAGAAGAGCCTGTTTCCCGACGGTGATGACGGGGCCGGACGATCCTGACCGCCCCGCTTTCATTCGATCTTGTCGAACCACACAGTGTCAAACCTCCGGCTGGTGTACACTCCCTCCACCCGATACTCTCTGACGAAAGGCTGAACCGCCCGGTGTGTCATCGGGAAGTACATCGGTATCCACGGAGCCTGGGAAAAGACGAGCTCCTCAATCTCCCCGCACATCCGATAGCGTCTGTCCTCGTCGTGTATCACCGCGGCACAGGCATCGAGAAGAGTGTCGACCTGGCGGTCGCTGAATCGGACCCTGTTGCCGGCATCACCCCAGTTGGAGGAGTGAAACAGGGGGAACAGGAAGCTAGCTGGATCTGGGTAGTCCGCCCACCAGGAGAGGTAGAACGCATCAATGCCGTCAGCATCGGAGAGCAGAGAGAAGAGCTCACCAGCGCCGGCTGTGACGGCGTGCACCTCGACAGAGGCCTCCGACAGCTGCTGGGCGATGGCGTCGGTCACCTCCAGCACCTGGGACGAACCTCCCCTGACCAGCTCCAACTCGAAGCCGCCGCTGTAGCCTGCCTCCGAGAGCAGCTGTCCCGCCTTCTCAAGATCGCGAGGGTAGCCCTCGAGCTCCGGATTGTGGCCTGGTACGGACGGTGGTATGCAGCCGTGGGCCAGGACGTATCCGCCGGGGATGATGTCCCCGAGGATGCGATCGCGGTCAACGGCCATGTTCAGAGCCTGCCTCACCCGGACATCTGCGGTGGGGCCGTTCTGGTTGTTCAGGCCCAGGTAGTAAACCGCCGGTTGCACCGACTGCATAACCTCAACCGCCACCTCCTCCACCTCGGAGGGCGACACCCTCACCGTGGACAGCTGCCCGTCCGCGAACATGGCCCGGGCGGTGGCGGTGTCCACACCGAAGACGAATCTCAAGGCGTCGAGGTAGGGACCGACACCGTGGTAGGCGGGGTTTCGCACCAGCTGGAGGTACTCGCCCTCTCTGTGATCCTCGAGGTAAAAGGGGCCCGTGCCGACGGGGAAGAATCCCGGTACACCGCCGGCGGAGTCGGTCATCGTCTTATATGCTTCGACCGTCTCCCTGCTCAGGATGAAGGCCGCCGGCATCGCGAGGCGGTGAAGGAAGTCCGCCCGGGGCTCTTGCAGGGTCACTACCACCGTGTACTCATCCTCTGCCGCCAGGCCAGCCACGTGGCTGCTGCTGCCCGCCGCGTATTCGCGGGCCCCGAGAATATCCTCAAGGACCCAGGCCCTGGGTGATTCCGTCTGAGGCGATAGCAGGCGCATGAAAGAGAAGATGACATCCTCGGCCGTGAACTGGCGTCCGTTGCTGAAAGTCACATCTCTGCGAAGGTGGAAGGTGAATTGGAGTCCGTTACGATGCACTTGCCACGTCTCGGCGAGGTCCGGCAGAATTCGGCCGTCGCTACCGTGGCGGATGAGGCCACTGTATATGGTGGATGCCACCCGTCCCTCGTCCAGGGTGACTACGTGTGCTGGATCGAGAGACGCCGGCTCGATGCCCAGTGCCTCCATCCATATTCCGCCTGACTCCCGGCGGGGCATGTCTTCCTCTGGCCCGGGGGGCGGAGGAAGAAGATCCTCATCCGTGCAGCTCCTCCAGCTCCTGGCCCAAAGCGAAAAACAACCCGACAGCAACAGGGCCGCGGCCATCAGAAGTCCTATCAATGCTACAGAGCGCCTGGACATAGGGAATCCCCTCACGATGAAAGTCGTCTTTCATCCTTATGAGGGGTGGTGCCAGATCAGAACCGCAGGGGGGGCTGCAAAGAGCGTTGTTTCGCTCACTGCTCTTCGCTGTCGCCCCTTTCGCCTTTGTCGTCCCTCTCCGTTCTTCTCCTGACCTGCTCCTCGTATATCTCGCGCTGTTTGCGTGTTTCTTCCCGCTGTCCCGAGTTGATGAGGGCCAGGCCCACAACTCCAACCCACAGGCCGATGAGAAATGGAAGATCACTCTCAACATCGAACAGGGTGCCGGACAGCATCATGATGATGGCAACGGCTATCACCACGAATCCCCAGGCAGCCCGACTCAAGTATTACACCTCCCAGTGTGCATGCAGTGGCTCGTCAATTCATAATACCTCATTTCTGGCCGGAGGTCTCGGGGTGAGATCGGTGATTGCCGATGGCGTGGCCTGCGCCGGACTTGAAAATGGGAAATCCGCCTGCCAGGGCCCCGGTGCTGTCGATAATAGGAGCCAGCGTCGCACACGAAACTGAAAATAGATGGATCCGTGGCGGCACCGACACCCTTCCGGACACTGGTAACGTCCGGGACCGATTCCGGATCCGATTAAGCACTTGATCAGCTCAAAAGAAGACTGTATACTTTAGTTCGACTAACGAAGATTCATACCTGAATGATAATCCTGGGAGTTGGTGATTGATGAACACCATATGGCGATTGCTCGGTTATCTCCGGGCATACCCGAAGTGGGTTGTGTTCTCTCTGTTGTCCATGCTGGGGCTCGTGGGCATGGGGTTCGTGGTTCCGTGGCTCACACGCTATATCATCGATGTTGCCATCATAGATGAGCAGTGGCACCTGCTGCTGCCCGCTGCACTGGCCATCGTGGGTGCAGTCACCCTGCAGAGTCTCTTCGCCTTCGTACGTCAGTACTCCTCGGCATTCCTGGGGCAGTGTGTCATCTATGATCTGCGCAACGAGATGTACCGGCACCTTCACCAGCTGCCCTTCAGCTTCTATGACCGGCAGCAGACCGGTCACCTCATGTCGCGGGTCACCCAGGACGTGGAGACCATGCGGCGTTTCCTCGGGTTCGGCCTCGTGAACATGGCAAGGTGCATCCTCATGTTTATCGGCGTATTGATTTTCCTCCTGTACATCAACACCCAGCTGACCTTACGAGTGTTGCTAACCGTGCCGGCGCTTGTGGTGACCGTGCTGATGTTTTCGAAACGCGTTCGGCCCATGTACCGTGACCTCCAGCAGCGGCTTGCCGTCCTGACCTCGGTGCTGCAGGAGAACGTCAGCGGGCTCAGGGTGGTGCGTTCGTTCGCCCGCGAGGATTTCGAGATTGACAAGTTCGACGAGACCAACTGGGGGTACCTGCAGAAGAACATCGAGACGGTCAGAAACTGGGCTTTCTTCTTCCCGTTGATGAACATGATATCGGCCATGGGCACCGTCATCATCCTCTGGTACGGAGGAAGGCAGGTCATCCTCGGCCTGATGACCATAGGCTGGCTGGTAGCATATAACCAGTACCTGGGCATGCTCCTGGGTCCCCTGCGCATGATGGGCTGGCTGGTCAACTTGACCGAGCGTGCGATTGCCTCGGGTCAGCGGGTGTTCGAGATCCTCGACACGGAGTCAGACATCGCGGAGAAGCCGGATGCAGTGGAGCTGGACCAGGCCCGCGGACACGTGGTCATGCAGGATGTCTGGTTCAGATACGCCGACGGCAGCAAGTGGGTGCTGCACGGTATCAACCTGGAGGCGCGGCCGGGACAGCGGGTGGCCCTGCTGGGGGCCACCGGGTCCGGCAAGACCACCGTGATAAACATGATCCCGCGCTTTTATGACCCGGACAAGGGTAAGGTCCTGCTCGACGGTTACGATCTGACGGATCTAGGAGTCGCATCGATCCGCAAGACCATCGGCATGGTGATGCAGGAGACCTTCCTGTTCTCCGCGCCGATCAGGGAGAACATAGCGTACGGGCGTCCGGACGCCTGCATGCAGGAGATCCAGGCAGCCGCTGAGGCTGCACAGATCCATGACTTCATCAAGGAGCTACCTGACGGCTACGATACCGTGGTGGGTGAGCGGGGAGTGGGTCTTTCCGGTGGGCAGAAACAGCGGGTAGCTATAGCCAGGGCCCTCCTCCTCAATCCGCCGATACTGATCCTCGACGATTCCACCTCCAGTGTGGATGCGGAAACGGAGCAGATGATACAGGCGGCTCTGGACAACCTGATGGAGGGTCGCACCAGCTTCATTATCAGCCAGCGCCTGTCCTCGATCCGCGACGCTGACCAGATCATCGTCCTCGACCGGGGCAGCGTCGTTCAGAGGGGCAACCACGAAGAACTGCTCCGTGAGCAGGGGATATACAGGGAAGTCTACGAACTGCAGTCCAAGGGTCAGGATGAGCTCTCGGAGGAGCTTTTCGAGCGGGCCCGGGCGCGAGCGATCGCCGGCGCCCAGGACAAGGTAGGAGGGATGTAGCCATGCATCATTTTCACGGGCACCGAATGAACGACGATGTGAAGCCCTTTGATCCCAAGACGTTCCGGAGGCTGGTGTCCTACATCCTCCCCTACCGCTGGTACGTATTGGTATCCGTGATCGCCCTGGTGGTGTCATCCCTGGCTGCGCAGGTGGGACCGTGGGTTCTGGGCCATGCGATCGATACTTTCATAACCCCCACGGCTGAAGATCTGTCCATGGCACAAAGGCTTGGGGGTCTTGACATTTACGCCCTGATCTTTGCGGGATCGCTGATCCTCACGTGGCTGGCCGGTTACGCCCAGACCTATGCCATGAGCTGGGCGGGCCAGAGCGCAATCTACGATCTTCGCAAGGGTCTGTTCAACCACATGCAGAAGATGGGTCTCCGGTGGTACGATGCCCGCCCCGTGGGGGTGGTAATGTCGCGGGTCACCAACGACATCCAGACTCTCAATGAACTGCTCTCAGCGGGCCTGGTCACCGTGATCGGTGACTTCGTCCGCATCGGCGTGATAGTGACCATCATGGTTTCGATGAACCTGCGCCTGGCCCTGATCACCTTCGTGATCATCCCGCCCATGGCGGTGGCCATGTTCGTGTTCCGACCCAGGATTCTCCGTGCCCATCGCAAGGTGAGAAGACGCGTCGCAGAGATTAACGCCAACCTCCAGGAGAGCATATCGGGAGTCAGGGTCACCAAGTCCTTCGCCCGCGAGGAGGAGAACTGCGAGGAGTTCGACTCCCGCAACTACAACAACTTCGAGGCCACGGTGAACGCGGAGAAGATCATGGCGGTATTTCAGCCGCTGATGATGGTGATCGGATCGGCAGCCATCGCGATCGTCCTCTGGTATGGCGGTAGAATCATCATGCATGAGACCCTTTCCGGCATCCAGAACGGCACCATGGGCCCGGGAGTACTGGCTGCGTTCCTGATGTACGTGCAGAGGTTCAATCAGCCTCTCAGGGAGCTGAGTACGTTTTACACGCAGATGCAGTCTGCCATGGCGGCCTGCGAGAAGGTCTTCGGAATCATGGACTCAGAGCCCGAGATCCAGGACCGTCCGGGTGCCATCGAACTGCCCCAGATAGAGGGACTCGTGCACTACGAGAACGTCCGCTTCGCTTACGATCATCAGGAGTGGGTGTTAGAGGATATCAACCTCAAGGTGCACCCCGGACAGAGGGTAGCCTTCGTCGGACATACCGGGGCCGGCAAGACCACCATGATCAACCTTCTGTGCCGCTTCTACGACCCGCAGCACGGCCGGGTGCGCATCGACGGCCACGACCTGAGAGATGTCAGGGTTGAATCCCTGCGCAGGCAGATGGGCATGGTTCTGCAGGATACCTTCCTGTTCCGCGGCACCATCAGCGACAACATCCGTTACGGCAGGCTGGATGCCAGCGACAAGGAGATAAGGGCAGCCGCCAGGGCTGTCAACGCCCATCAGTTTATCCTCGAGACCGACGACGGGTACGACACCATGGTAGAGGAGCGGGGAGGCAACCTGTCCATCGGACAGCGACAGCTGATCTCCTTCGCCCGGGCGCTGCTGCGGGATCCGAGGATCCTGATTCTCGATGAGGCCACGTCCAGTGTCGACGCCTACACCGAGCTTCTGATCCAGGATGCCCTCGAGACCCTGCTCGAGGAGAGGACATCTTTCATCATCGCACACCGCCTATCCACCATTCGCAGCGCCGACCTGATCGTGGTTTTCGATGAAGGGCGCATCGTGGAGCGGGGTACCCACGAAGAATTGATCGGTAGCGGTGGACACTACGCAGACCTGTATCAGACCCAGTTCCAGATGCAAGCCGATGAGACTGCCTGATCCGAGATCATGTTTTTACGCGGTGCGGGATGGATGAGGCGCTCAGCCGAGCCCGTCCTCCGCACCGTCGTTTCTTGACCGGTACCAAGCTAACTGGTACTGAGCCTCGCGACTCTGTATAATGCTGGTATGAAGGCTCCTGCCATCAGGCCGCCGTACGACGATGCCCCGGTCCGGTCGACAACAGGGGAGCAGCTGTCGCAGGGGGGAATCGGTGGGCAGTCCGCTTGCAGCGGCTGTCATTCGGGTATCCTGAAGGAGGCCGGGTGATTGACTTGGCGAGCGTCCTGAGTTAGCTTGCTTAGGCAGGAACTTGTACAGACTCAGAGGTGATGAGAGACAGCGACGGGAGCCCGCCGTCGCGATTTCAAGCAGAGGTGATGATACCTTGCCGGAGAACCTGTTGATCGTCGAGTCTCCAGCCAAAGCGAGAACCATAGAGCGGTACCTCGGCAATGACTTCAAGGTCGAGGCATCGATGGGACATGTTCGCGATTTACCGAAGAGCAAACTGGGAGTGGACGTGGATGATCACTTCACCCCCCGTTACATCACCATACGGGGCAAGGGGAAGGTCCTGAAGAAGCTCCGGAAGGAGGTTCGGTCCGCCCAGCGCGTTTTCCTCGCCACCGACCCGGATCGGGAAGGTGAGGCCATAGCCTGGCACCTGAGTCACGCCCTCGATCTTCCCGAGGACACTCCGGTGCGCATAGTATTCAACGAGATAACCCGGGGCGCCGTCAACAGCGCCCTGGATAAGCCGCGTTCGATCGACCGGAAGCTGGTCGATGCCCAGCAAGCCCGCCGGGTACTCGATCGTCTCGTCGGCTACAAGCTCAGTCCCCTGCTGTGGCGTAAGGTGAGGCGGGGCCTGTCCGCCGGACGGGTTCAGTCTGCCGCGGTACGAATGGTGGTGGATCGAGAACGGGAGCGTGAAGCCTTCGAACCCGAGGAATACTGGACCCTGGATGCGGTATTCGCTCCGCAGGGTCTGACTGACGAGGCACACCGGTTCGCCGCCCGCCTGGTCGATGAGAAGGGGGAGCCCGCGGACATACCGAATGAGGAGGCCATGAACGACATTCTCGGCCGCCTCCCCGAGGAACCGTACTCGGTGTCGGATATCGAGAAGAAGGAGACAAAACGGTATCCCGGTGCGGCCTTCAACACCAGCAGCCTGCAGCAAGCCGCATCGCGGAGGCTGCGGATGAACGCCAGCTTCACGATGCGGGTGGCTCAACAGTTGTACGAGGGGCTGCCGCTGCGGGGAGATTCAGGACGTAGCGGACTGATAACTTATATGCGTACCGACGCCACGCGGGTTTCCAAGGATGCCGTTTCCAGGGCCCGCGGATTCATCGTGGACCGCTACGGCAAGGAGTTCTCCGAACCTCGCCAGCGCCGGGGACGAGCTCGCAGGGGAGCCGAGGAGGCCCATGAGGCCATCCGACCCACCGATGTCAGGCTGACGCCGGAATCGATCAAGGGTGACCTGAACAACGCCCAGTACCGCCTGTATAAACTCGTGTGGGAGCGCTTTGTCGCCAGCCAGATGAAACCGGCAGTCTATGATGAGCTCAACGTGATCCTCTCAGCGGGCGACTTCCGCTTCCTGGCCCGGGGACGACGCCTGAAGTTCCCTGGATTCCGAATACTCTACGGGGGAGATGGTAAAGGTGATGCCCTCCTACCGCCGTTGAAGGAAGGGCAAGCTTGTGATCTCCTGGATCTGTCCCCCAAGCAGAATTTTACACAGCCACCGCCGCGCTACAACGAGGCCAGCCTGGTGAAGGCCCTGGAGGACGAGGGCATCGGAAGACCCAGCACATACGCGCCCATAGTTGAGACCATTCAGAAACGCAACTACGTGGATGTCGAGGATGGATACTTCTATCCGACGGAACTCGGACGGGTGGTCAACCGGCTCCTGGAGGAACACTTTGCAGAGGTGGTCGATCTCAATTTCACCGCCGACATGGAGTCGCAGCTGGACAGCATAGAGGAGGGCGAGGTCTCCTGGGTCGATATCATATCGAGCTTCTGGGATCCCTTCGAGGAGAAGCTGAAGCACGCTTACGAGGAAGCGCCTCGCGTCAAGCTGCCGGAAGAGCAGACGGATGAAGAGTGCGAGGAGTGCGGCAGGTTGATGGTGATCCGCCACGGACGCTACGGCAAATTCATCGCCTGTCCGGGCTATCCGGAATGCAAGAACTCGAAGCCGTACCTGGAAAAGACGGGCGCGGAGTGTCCGGACTGCGGCGGGGACATAGTCAAGAGGCGAAGCCGCAAGGGTCGGACCTTCTACGGATGCAGCAACTACCCTGACTGCGAGTTCGTGGTGTGGCACGAGCCCAGCGAGGAGATGTGTCCTGACTGCGGTTCTTTCATGGTGAAGAGGAGGACCAGGAAGAAGGGCGAGTTTCTGCAGTGCAGCCGCAAGGAATGCGGCTACGAGCTGCTGCCGGGTGATGTGGTCAAGGGATGATCCCGGGGCGAGGGAGGTAGCAACAGATGGACGGGCGTGAGTGGACCACTCCGGGAATCGTGGAGGATTTTCTCCGGTATCTGCGCATGCAGAAGGGACACTCCGAGCACACCATCCGGGCATACGCTGCGGACCTGAAGCACATGCTCCAGCATGCGTTTCCCAACAGCTCGGCCCGTGTCGCCGACGAAGTGGCCCACCTGGATGTACGGGACATGAGAGCGTACCTGGCGCACCTCTTGTCCTCGGGCTACGCGCG
>PWUB01000031.1 GCA_003563755.1 Clostridia bacterium | reverse complement strand
GATCCCCTCGAGAATATCTCTACCCTGAGGAACGTGGTGGGGGTGTACCAGGACGGAAACTCCGTGGAGGTTCCCGGGTACATCCGCCGGGCGGTTCCTGAGTTCGCAGCCCCCGGAAGGACGGAGAACATCGCCTCCGTCCTGGGCGAGGGCAGTTGATTCGGAGTGCGGCCTCAAGACCCCGGGCGTGATCCACCACTGGAAATGCCCATCGGGTCCCGTCCGATGCGTCCCGTGGGCCCACGGACATCCCGATCCGCGGTCGCTCCAGGCGCTGATCCTCCTCTGGAGGGGCTGGCAACTGCTGACAGGGCCCCCGTGAAAATTGACCCCTGCTGGGGCAGCGTGATATAATTTCGGTCAGTAGTGGAAGGGGAGTGGCCGCCATTTTTACTCCCGAGTTCTTTTGGTACGTATTCGAACTGACTGGTTCGGTTGAGGCCTACATCGTTTACCGGTTATTGTGTGCCAGCTGACTTACCTGTGGCGGGTGATGTGAATAGCGCAAAAGGTGATGAAGGAGAGGAGTACCCTTCAGGGGTCCGGCCCAGAGAGGGGAATCACTGGCTGAGAGTTCTCCCGAGGACCGGAAGGGGAAGTTTCGCTCCGGAGCCGTCCGCTGAAACCGCGGGGAGGCGGGATTAGGCGGATCCGGGAGCCGCGCCGTTATCGTGGCAGCTGTTTAGGACATCTTTCGTTTGAGGCCGCCGCGACGGCGGCGAAACAGGGTGGTACCGCGTGAGTGGAGCTCTCGCCCCTGGGGCGGGGGCTTTTTGCTTTACACAGGATGGGGGGATAGAGAATTGGATGCTCTGAAGAGGCTGGAAGAACTCAGGCAGTCCGCGACGGAAAAGCTGAAGGAAGCCACGGACGAAGAAGAGCTGGAACGGATCCGGGTGGGGTTCCTCGGCAGAGAGGGTTTGGTGACCGGTATCCTAAGGGGCATCGGACAGCTTCGGGCAGAGGACCGGGCCGACGTGGGTCGCCTCGGCAATGCGGTCAAGAGTGAGATCGAGGGGCTCCTCGAGCAGGCCCGCGAGCGGGTGGACAAGGAATCCCATAAGCGTCGACTCGACGATGAGAAGCTGGACGTCACCGCGCCCGGCCGGAAGCTTCCCACGGGCCGGTATCATCCGATGCTTCAAACCTGGGAGGAGACCATCGGCATCCTCGTCAGCATGGGTTACTCCGTGGCCCGCGGCCCCGAGGTGGAGACGGACTGGCACAACTTCACCGGTCTGAACCTGCCGCCGAACCACCCGGCCCGCGACATGCAGGACTCATTCTACGTCACCGATGACCTGGTGCTTCGCACCCAGACCTCTAACATCCAGCTGCGCTACATGCAGCGCGTCGCTCCCCGGCTCCCCGTGCGCATCGTGGGGCCCGGGCGCGTGTACCGGCGGGGAGACGACGACATGAGCCACACGCCGGTCTTTCACCAGTGCGAGGCCCTGCTGGTGGACCGGGGAGTGACCTTCGGCCACCTGCGGGGCACCCTCGAGGATTTCGCCCACCGCCTGTTCGGCGACGAGGCCACGGTCCGTTTTCGGCCCAGCTACTTCCCCTTCACCGAGCCCTCGGCGGAGGTGGACGTCAGCTGCACCGTCTGCCGCGGATCGGGATGCCCGACCTGCAGCGGCACGGGCTTTCTCGAGATTCTCGGGGCGGGCATGGTGCATCCGCAGGTGCTAAAAAACGGGGGATACGATCCCGAGGAGGTATCGGGCTTCGCCTTCGGGATGGGAATAGACCGGCTGGCCATGCTCAGGTTCAGAATCCGCGATATGAGAGCTCTGTTTGTCAATGACGTGCGGTTCTTAGAGCAATTCTAGGGGGAGGTATCCACGTGCGAATACCCTACAGATGGTTACAGAGACATGCAGAAGGACCCCTGCCGCCGCCGGAGGAGCTGGCGGAGAAACTGACCTTCGTCGGGCTCAACGTCGAGGAGCTGATACCCCTCTGCCCCCATCCCCTTGACGGGGTGGTGATGGCGGAGATAACCGGGGCAGAGGAAATGGCCGGCGGGGAGCTGACCAGGTGCACCGCCGATGCCGGAGGCTACGGCACCTACGGGGTGGTCAGCGGGGCGCCGAACTGCCGGGCTGGCATCTTCGTGCCCCTGGCCCTGCCCGGAGCGAGGCTGCCCGATGGTACCCTCATCGACAAGTCCCGGGTGGCCGGGGTGGACTCGGAGGCCATGCTGTGCTCCGCGGCGGAGCTGGGACTGCCCCTCGGACCCGCCGATTACCTCCTGGAGGTGGACGGGGGGGAGAGGGGAGCTCCGGCGAAGGAGGCCCTGGGCCTGGATGATGTATCCCTGGATCTCGACCTGACCCCCAACTACGCCGCCCACTGCCAGAGCGTACTGGGGACGGCGAGGGAGGTCGATGCCCTGGTGGGCGCCGGGGTGACTCTTCCCGGAGAAGAGCCTCCCGGGGAGGAGGAAGAGGTCAGCATCGACGATGTGGTATCCATAGAGGTGGTCGATCCCGACCTCTGCCCCCGCTACAGCGCCACCCTGGCCACGGAGGTGAAGATAGAACCGTCACCGTGGTGGATGCAGCGCGACCTCATGGCCTGCGGAGTCAGGCCCATCAACAACGTGGTGGATGTCACCAACTATGTCATGCTGGAATACGGACAGCCCCTGCACGCTTTCGACCTCGACAAGGTCCAGGGAGCCCGGGTGCTGGTGAGGAGGGCCCGGGACGGTGAGAGGATCATCACCCTCGACGGCGAGGAGCGCGTCCTGAAAGGGGATGACCTCGTCATCGCCGACACCATCCGCGCCATCGGCATCGCCGGAGTCATGGGAGGCCTCAACTCCGAGATCACCGAGAACACGACCCGGGTGCTGCTTGAGTCAGCCTACTTCGATCCCGGCAGCATCGCCCGCACCTCGCGCCGGCTCGGCCTGAGGACCCAGGCGTCCCTGCGGTTTGAGAAGGGGAGGGACCCCGAGGGCACCGTCTCTCCCGCCCGCCGGGCCCTGCGCCTCATGGCGAGACTCGGGGCGTGCCGGCCCGCCGCCGGCCTCATCGACATATATCCCGAACCCCTCGAGCGCCGGCGCCTGCAGCTGCGGCCGGGCCGGATCAACGCCCTGTTGGGAACGGACCTGGAGGCCGAGGAGATGGTATCATACCTGCAGAGGCTGCAGTTTCACGTCGACGATTCGGGCGACGGCCCCATGCGGGTCAGTGTGCCCAGCTGGCGCTCAGACATCGAGAGCGAGGTCTGCCTCACCGAGGAGGTCGCCAGGCTGCACGGCTACAACGAGATACCCGCGGACCGGCCCCTGACGCCCATCTCCGGCTACACTCCCCCCCGCATCGATAGGGTCAAGGGGAGGATAAGGGAGCTGCTGGTGGGATCGGGGTTCATGGAGACGGTCAGTTACTCGTGGATGTCTTCGAGCATGATGGACGCGATGGGGGTGCCGGCGAATCATCCCCACCGCCGGGCCGTCGAGATCGCAAATCCCATGCGCACCGAGCACCGCTACCTGCGGACCACGACCCTGGCCTCCCTGCTGGGAGTACTGCAGCACAACGGGGCGCGCAGGGCCGGGGAGGGACTGAGATTCTTCGAGCAGGGTGTTGTCTACCTGTCAGAGGAGATACCCCCACGGGACCTGCTCGATGAGCCGGCGCGACTGGGCCTGGTCATGATGGGACCGGCCGAGCCCGACTTCTGGGTCGCAGACGGCGGCAGGGATGGGGACTTTTATGACCT
>PWUB01000106.1 GCA_003563755.1 Clostridia bacterium | reverse complement strand
ATACGCACTTTCATGAAGCTTCGCCACACCCGGGAGTAGACAGAGCTTGCAGGGTGCGACTTTGCGGTGGTGGGACTTCCCTTCGATACAAGCGCCAGCTTCGGTTCCGGGGCAGGGTTCGCTCCCTCCGCCATCCGGGAGGTATCCACCCTCATCAGACCGCACCATCCCGTCCTGGGCGTCGCTCCCTTTGAACTCATGCGCGGGGTCGACTACGGTGACTCCGAGATCGTGCGGGGCAATGCTGGGCGCAGCATAGAGGCGATGGCCGAGACCATCTCCCGCCTCGTGACCCTTGAGGTCATGCCGATCTGCATGGGCGGCGATCACACCGTATCACTGCCGGTGCTACGGGCCCTGGCGGAAAGACACGGGCCGGTGGGCCTCATCCACTTCGACTCTCACACCGACACTGCCCGCGATGCCTTCGGTGAGCCTTACGGCCACTCCACCCCCTTTCAGCGTGCCTGGGAGGAGGGTTGGATCGCCGGCGAGCGGTCCGTCCAGCTGGGTATACGGGGATCCCTTGGGGAGCCCGCCAGGCTCGAGCGGACCCGGGAGCAGGGATTCACCATCATCACCGGACCCGCCCTCCTGGATATGGGCCCCGAGGAGGTGGGACAGTGTGTCTGCGACGTGGTGGGGGTGGGCCCGGTGTACCTGAGTTTCGACATTGATTTCCTCGATCCGGCCTTCGCCCCCGGGACCGGCACCCCCGAGGTCGGGGGACCGAGCACGTCCGCGACCCTCGAGTACATAAGGGCCCTCGACCTGTCCGGCCTGGTGGGTGCCGACCTGGTGGAGGTCCTGCCGGCCCTCGATCCTGCCCAGGTCACGGCATATACGGCGGCCTGCATCATGTTCGAGATCCTAAGCGTATACTCTGCTTCTCTCTGAATATTGGGCCAGAATCTACCGAATCATGAAGGATTTCGCGTCGACGCTCACGAAGTACCAGCCCATCCGGTGCTCCATCGCGGGGCATGGGGGGTGAACAGCCGTCGCAGACGAGGCAGACAACGCCGACTTTCGCCAGAGAGCCCGAATCCAACACGCCAGGACGCCCGCAGGCAGATGCCAGGGAATAGGAGGACAGCAATGGTATAACCTGAGTCATGTATGGATCACCGACCGATTCACCGTGCAACCCGGATCCGTGGATTAACATCCAACCGATCCAGCCGTATAAAGGGTGGGAGGATTGAAATCTTGAGATTCCGATTGATAGCCCCGGCACAGCGCCTCGAAGGCAGCAAGAAGGGGCTCTTCCCTCCCCTCAGTCTGGCTGCCGTTGCTGCCCTGGTTCCGGACGACTGGGAGGTAGACATAGTAGACGAAAACGTACAAGATCACGAGTTCGATGCCTCGGTGGACCTGGTCGGGCTCACCGCCATCACCGCGGTGGCTCCCCGCGCCTACGAGATCGCCCGTGGCTACCGGGAGCTGGGCGTGCCCACGGTGATGGGAGGAATGCACGCCAGTGCCCTGCCCAATGAAGCCTTAAAACACGTGGATGCAGTGGTTGTGGGGGAGGCGGAGACCGTTCTCGAGGAGGTTCTCGAAGATGCCCGGGCCGGAAGGCTGGGCGGCATCTACCAGGCCCCCCAGAAGCCGTGCCTGGCGAACCTTCCCGTTCCCCGGCGCGACCTCTTTGACGCCGACCGCTACCTGACCGTCAAGCTCGTTCAGACCTCCAGGGGGTGCCCCAACAGCTGCTCGTTCTGCTCCGTATCCCAGTTTTTCGGCAGGACCCACCGTACGCGCCCCGTGGGGGACGTGCTGGAGGAGGTCTCCCAGCTGCAGGGCAGGGGCCCGGTGTTGTTCGTCGACGATAATATTGTGGGGCACCAACGCCACGCCAGGAGGTTTTTTTCGGAGCTGGCCTCCCTGAACATCAAGTGGTTGGGACAGAGCTCCCTGCAGATCGCCCGTGACGATGAACTGCTGGATCTCGCCGCCGAGAGCGGCTGCGTGGGACTGTTCATCGGCTTCGAGTCGTTGGCGGCGGAGAACCTGAAGAGAGTCGGCAAGGGCCTCGTCAACAAGGTCGAGGACTACCTGGATGCCATCAGGAGAATCCACGAGAGAGGCATCGGGATCGAGGGCGCCTTCATATTCGGGATGGACGGCGATGACACCTCGGTGTTCGAGCGCACCGTGCGGTTCGCCGAGAAGGCCCGCCTGGCCCTGGCCCAGTTCGGCATCCTCACGCCTTTCCCCGGGACCCCCCTCTACCGCAGCATGGAGAAGGAGGGCCGCATCGTGGAGAAGGACTGGTCCAGGTACACTATCTCCAACGCCGTGGCAGCTCCCGCCAGGATGTCCCGCCGCGCCCTGGAGGATGGGTTCAACTGGGCCTACCGGGAGTTCTACTCGTACCGGTCGGTGCTCAAGCGCCTACTGCCGTCGATGGGTGCGAACTTCTGGCTGTATCTGAAGCTGAACGTCGCCTTCAAGAGGGTGGCCGACCGGATGCTCCGGGCCAAAAAGGCCGTCACAGCGGAGGCCTACGGAGAGACCTTCAAATGATGAAGCGCCGGACCACTCACCTGGTCCGGCGATAAACACACTATCATGTCTCGAGCAGGCTTCTCATATCGATGAACTCGCCCTCGACTCCCGAGTACCCCTCGGGGAAACAGGTCAGAAGGACTATCTGCGCTTTCTCCGGGGCTTCCTCCAGTATGGCGCGGGCCCTGCCCAGGCGGCCGTGATCGGTGTTGGTCAGACGGTCATCGAGCACCAGCACCTGGCGCTCCCCCTCGGAAAGGATGACCCCGAGGGCGAGGCGGACGAGGAAGTGGAGCTGCTCGCGGGCCCCGTACGAGAGGTCATCATTCACGGAGGCCGTGATGTCGGGGCCTCTGACCCGGACGCTGTCCGGAGTCAGCTCGGGGGACAATTCCACTCCCGCGTAGGGGCTGCCCAACAGCCTCAGCATCCACCGGTCGACCTGTTTGTTGACCGGGCCTCGCAACGACAGCATCCTGTCCCTCCGGTACTCACCCAGCAGGTGATCGGACTACCTGGCCCCGGGGATCACGGCGGCTGCGCTTCTGGGTGAGGGGACATGGCTACAGGACCGCCTCGCCGAGGACCACCGGTGCCTCCTCGGTGAACACGTGGATGTGCCCGGGTCGCTGTTTCCAGCGGTGCCGGCTCCAGATTCCCCCGTGGGCGAGAGGGTCGTGGTTTCCGGGAAGGATCCAGACTCCGACCCCCGCCTCGCCCAGCGCGTCCATGACCCCGTCTATGGTCTGCAAACCGAGGGCGTGGTGCTCGAACAGGTCTCCTGCGATCAGCACAAAATCGACATCGGTGTCTTTCGCCAGGTGCACGATGCGCCGGGCGGTCGCCAAGCGGGCCCGCCGGGCCCCCGGGGCCCCCTCGCCCAGGTGGGCCAGCTTTGCCCCCATCTGCCAGTCGGCTGTGTGTAAGAATCTGATCATTGTAATCCCCCCGTGCCGGTATCCATCTGGACGACGGATCCCGGATACATCACTTCGAGAATCCGGGGCGGTTCCCCTCCAGGGAGGTCCCCGGGACGTCCAGCATCACCGATCGCCCTGATCGGGCATGTTAGCGGTCGTGGGGCGGAACCCTACGGAAAGGAAGGATTTCCCCGGAGGCTGAAGAAGACAAGAATGTTAGTGCCGGGTTTGTAGACAGTGAATAGGGAGGGACAATAGTGGACTGGGATGGTATCAAGTCTGAACTGCAACAGCTGCTGCGCGATCCTCCGGTGGACTACGTGGAAGT
>PWUB01000009.1 GCA_003563755.1 Clostridia bacterium | reverse complement strand
TGGTCCAGCAGTGGCCGGATCGCAAAGGAGCCCATCTGCTTCTCCAGGTCCCTAATGGATGCCTTCACTTCCTTCTCCAGCTGGCGGACCTGGCGCGTCGCCTGGCGAATGAGGCTCTGCGCCTCGTTGCCGCGCTCTTCGATTTCGCGGCGGCGCTCATCGGGAAGGGCCTGAAATTCCTCGTTCTTCATGGGTGTCCCTGCATCGCTCAGGGGAACGGGTGCGAATCCGGCTGCGCCCCGCTGCAGGGCGAATCCCTCCTTGCGCACCGCTTCCTCCAGCTCACGCAGGGTCTCGCTGGTCTTGCCCTGGAAGTCCTCGACGATCTCGGTACGGCGCTTCTCGTAATCGCCGCCCTCGAACTCGTTAGCGATGGCCGTGCGGGCGTCCTCGATGAACTCATCCATGTCCTCCTCGAACGTCTTCCCCCGCCCGGCGGGCAGGGACAGGGCCCAGGGACAACTGGGATCCGAAAAATTGTACAGGTAACACCAGTCCCTCGGCGTGTCCATGTCCCTGGCCTTGCGCCGCGCTGCCGCCTTGGCGAAGGTGGTCTTTCCGGTACCGGGAGCTCCCGACATGAAAATGTTGTAGCCGGGGCTTGATACCTCGAGACCGAACTGCACGGACCTGACGGCGCGCTCCTGTCCTATGATATCGTTGCTCTCCTCGTCGGTGGTCTCCGGCGCGAAGATCTCCGGCGAACACCGCCGTCTCAACTCAGCGGTCCCAAGCTCGCGCGGCTGCTTGTCTGACACAGTGTATCTCCTCCCTCGCGTTTGTTTCAGCTCCATCCCCGTCAGGCAGTGCCCGGGGCTCAACTATACAACTTCCCCTTGGCAGGGGAAGAATCCCCCCGCAAAGCCCCGCTCGTTTCGACGCAGAGGCACCGCATGCTTCACTGGATTCGCTATGGGCTGCCCTGACACCTTCCCGGTGTGCTGCCCTGGTCCTCAGGCCACCCCTCCCGAGGGCATCGCCGCGGCCTGCCAGGGCAATCGGGAGGCATCCCCACCACCTGGGCAGCACACTGGGTGATGTCCGTGTGCCATGCTCACAGTCTGTGTATATGACGCGAGCCCCATCCGATCCGGACAGCAGAACACGTATGACAGTGGTGCGTCGGTTCTGTGTACCTGTCGGTATTGGTATGAGAGCCGCCGGCCGGCGAGACCCGGTGCGGCGCGTTCGACCGTCCTGGATGCACCGATGCGGCTCCCCGAGGTGGCAATGGACAGACCGTGGTAGGTAAGGTCTATCATGAGTTCGTGGAGGTTTCCAGTTGCGTTGAAGGCGATACACCAGATGAGGTGCAAGCTTTGAAGATTGACTACGATCGGATCGCTGATGAACACGCCCGCCACAGAGTCGTACATCCCGTGGTACTGCAGCAGCTGGCGCGGGGGATCGATGACAGCTCCCGGGTGCTCGAGGTGGGTTGCGGCACCGGGAACTACATCCTTGCCCTCACCGGGGCAGCGGGATGCGAGGGGTGGGGGGTGGATCCCTCCAGGGGAATGCTGAAACGTGCGTCGGTGCGTCCCGGATCCGTCCGGTTCTCCCTGGGTCGGGGGGAAGACCTGGGGCTGCCCCCTGGCTTCTTTGACCTGGTCTTCTCCGTCGACGTCATCCATCATGTGACCGATAGGGATGAACACTTCGCCGAGGCACACCGGGTGCTGGGACGGCAGGGGAGACTGTGCACGGTTACCGACTCCGTCCACATCATCAACCGCCGGGTGCCTCTCAGTGAGTACTTCCCCGAGACCGTGGAGGCCGAGCTCGAGAGATATCCCGGCACGGATGAGCTGACAGAGATGATGAAGGATGCAGGTTTCACCGATGTCTCCGAACGCACCGTAGAGTTTCGCTACCAGCTGCAGGACCTCGGCCCTTACCGGGACCGGGCGTTTTCGTCCCTGCACCTGATCCCCGATGATGCCTTGAAGCGGGGCCTCAGCAGGATGCAGCGGGATCTCGAGATCGGCCCCATACCCTGCGTGAGCGAATACTGCATGGTGTGGGCAACGAAGGCCGGCGGTGAGTCCCTCAGCGGCCGGGATTCAACCTGACGGTATTGCTCGGAGAGGATCTCCGAAACCGCTGACGATTCATCCCCTGCAATCCCGCTGCTTGTGCGGATCCCTGGCAAACAGGCGGGCCTCGTCGTACACCGCCGTCGGACGACAGCCCATCCCCTCATACAGCCTCCTGGCGGGAGTGTTGCTCCGCATGAAGGCGATGTAGACGTCTTCAAAGCCCCGTTCCCTCACGCGGTTGATGCAGAATCCGGTGATAAGGCGGCCGTAGCCCCTGCGCCTGTATTCGGGCTTCACGGCCACCACGTCCACGCCGTTTCCGTCTCCGTGTACCGGGTCCTCGAGGGCACCGAGGCCGACCACGGTCCCTTCCACCGTGAAGATGAAGGTGTTTCGGGCGTTGTCACTGATCCGGCGCCGCGTGTCGGGACTGTCCAGGGAGGCCCGTGGGTAGATGGTGTATGGTTCTATGTCGTGCTCCTTCCTGAGGTCGTAGAAACTCTCGTTGATGATGAGCGCGTAGTCTGCCAGGAATCGATCCTCGTATTGATGAACCTGGAGCTCGGCGGGTTCGGGAAAGCCGGGGCCGTCGTATATGGAGTCCACGAGGGTGAACCAGTGCTCAAAGCCGCGCCGGCGGAAGAACTCCCCTCCGTCGCCGACATCCACCCGGTAGAAGGTGTCGATCCGTTGTGGTGCCGGCTGAAGACGCTCTTGAAGTTCCTCCCACATCCGCCCGCCCAGTCCCCGGCGCCTCGCGTCCGGGTGAGTGTATATCCAGACATCCGCGGCCCCGTCTCCATCTTCGGGGCTGTTGTACACGGCCACGCCCTGGATGCCGCCGTCATCGTGCACGAGGGCGCTGTAGCTGTCGATATACGAGGCGATCTTCTTCGCGGACATATCTATGCCCGCCTGTATCGCAGCCGTGACAGCCTCCAGGTCTTCACTGCGGTAGTCTCTCAGCATGGACTTCACCCCCTCTTCAGCATGAAGAACTGTTCTGCAGCCCCCGGTGATTTCCTCTCGGAACATGCATCACGTGCTCTCGGCTCCCCTAGAATGTACGGAGGAGGGTGGGTGACCTTGCGCTCGTACCGATTACCCGCTGCAGCAGCAATCGGACTGGTACTGATCCTCGGTGCCTGCGGGGGGCCGGCGGCGCCCCGCGTCCTCCACCACGGGCTTCCGGGCCCCGGGGACAGCCTCCCGCAGCTGCTGTGCGAAATCCGGGTTCGAGGGGATGACATAAGGCTGGGAGTGTGCGAAGAGGCGGGGATCCTGGTGCTGTACTGGTGGGAGACGGAGGGCCGGCTGGGGGTGTTCACCCTGGATGGGTCCATCATCGGCCGCAGCGCCGTACCCGGCACCTTTCACGCCGCGGGTTTCAGGTGCACTCCGGCTGCCGTCGAAATCCTGTATCAGAACCGGGAGGGCCGCGTGGTCAGCCTACGCTTTTCCGATGCAAAGCGGGGGTCCGTCCTGTTCGAGGAGCCGTATCCGTGGGCGGAGCTGACCCAGCTGATGAAGGAGTCCCCTGCCTGTACGGCATCCGACCATGACTGGCGGTATCGGGTGGACCTGGAGCTGATCCCCGGCGGGGGTGTGCTGCGGGTGACGATCACCGGGTCGAGGTGACCCGGTGATCGTCGACATCAGAGCAGGTAGGTCTCCCCCTCGACGACGGCGCAGCACGGCACGTCACAGTGCAGCCTGGCCGTGTCCGCCATGGTCTG
>PWUB01000232.1 GCA_003563755.1 Clostridia bacterium | reverse complement strand
GATGCTCCACCCCACGGTGAGTGGAATAAGTATGATGGACATGCCTACGAGGCCCGACTGGTCGTGATCAAGGCCTTCACCTCCATAGGCAGCTGGGGTGCGGGATTCGACTTTTACAGCGTCTTCGAGGAAGCTGCCAGGGCAGGAGCCTCGATAGACAACCACAGCTGGGGCGGAAAGAGCAGCGATATGGGAGACGGATACGGTACGGTGGGCAGGGATGCGGACCGGTTCATGGCCGACTACCCCTCGAACCTGATGGTCATCGCCTCCGGTAACTTCGGAGATGACAGTGGTGAGACCATCGCCACTCCGGGTGATGCCAAGAACGTACTCACCGTGGGTGCGGTCAGCAGGGCGAACCCCGAAGACGTCATGTCCTTTTCGTCCCGGGGGCCGACGGCTGACGGCCGACTCAAGCCCGACCTGGTGGCTCCCGGCAGCCCCATCGCCTCGGCAGCGGCTGACACGACGGACAGGTACAGGGAACTGCAGGGAACCAGCATGTCGACGCCGACGGCCGCCGGTGCTGCTGCGCTGGTCAGGCAGTACTACACCGACGGATTCTACCCCGCCGGAACGGCAGGAAGCGGCGGCGGCTTTGAGCCCAGCGCGGCTCTCATCAAGGCGACCCTGCTCTGCGGAGCCCGGGAAATCGCCGGAGAAAACTCGGATCAGGACGACCAGGGCACCTACCCGAACTCTTCACAGGGGTGGGGGCTTTTGGACCTCGACGGTTCGTTGTATTGGCCGGGCGATGCCCGCACCATGCAGGTTTGGGATGATCCCACGGGCCTGGCAACGGGTGATGTGTGGGAGGAGACCATCTATATCGGAGATGGATCCGAGCCCCTACACCTACACCTGGCGTGGACCGACCCCGCTCCGGCCCAGGGTGCCCAGCAGCACCTGGTCAACGATCTGAACCTGGAGCTAGTGGCCCCGGATGCAA
Organism: Clostridia bacterium; assembly: GCA_003563755.1. Next base: position 13,076 of record PWUB01000232.1, on the reverse strand, counting down.
CGGTTTTCCGCGGCAACAACCTCACAGGGCGTAACCCCGGGTACACGGTGGCACAAGGACAGCCTGACACCGTCAACAACAACGAGGGGATCCGCCTGCTGCCGGGATTGAGCACACCCGGTGACCTTCCCGAGGGTGAGTACACCATCCGCGTCGTGGGCGGCAATGTTCCCGTTGGACCCCAATCCTTCGCGCTGGTGGTCCGCGGAGGCATGACGGATGAGCCCATCGATCCCCCTCCCGCTGAGGACAGGGTCGAGGTAACGATGAGAATGGACATGGACGTGTGGATGCAACTGCAGGAGGAGATCGAGGCCTACGGTGAACTCGAGGGAGTGGAGCTCATAGTCACCATGCCTCGGGAGTGACGAGGTGAATGTATGACCGGCAAGCCAGATGCGGCGCTATCGGTACCCTCCCTTCCACAGCGTACCGACGGCGCCGCTTTCCCTTCGACTCACTCATCGTCCTTTCCCAGGCGGGACAACAGCAGCTGGGTTAGAGCCTCAACATCTGCACCCTGTGTCAGCTGAAGAAGGTCCGTTATACTCGGCCCCGAGGACCTCCTCGATTCTCCGAGGGTCAGGGGCTTTTCAACTAGACCCACGCGAGTGAGGTCCGTGAACTCCTCCGGGCTGAGCAGTAGAACCTCGAGCAGCTTGTTGATGTACAGGGCAGAGGCGCTCAGTTTTTCGGACACTTCCACCATCTCGTCCGCCAGGGTTTTTATGGATCGCAGGGTCTTCGCCTTGGGTGTGTGGGACCCGAGCCTGTGTTCCAGATCCTCAAGACTCGGCTTTGAGGGTACCTCGGCCCTCTTCTCCCCCGTCTTCTCTTCCTTTTCTTCGTCCATCGAATCACCCCCATTTTTTTCGTAGAGTTGGGGTTTGGCATCCCGTGGAACATGAAACATTCATTAGTACTGGTATGCGACAGCCCTCCTGAGTGCAGCTGCCACGACGCCTCCCGGCCCGTATGCTGGCTGGTTAACACATTCCCAGCTCCCTGCGTATTATGTAACGACTCGAGGATGACAGACCCCATCAATCCTTTGCAGGAGGTGAAACTCGTCCTGTTTCACCATGACGATCTGGCTGGCTGCCCTAATTCTCTTCATGAGGACGGGTGAGGCATCTGCTTCACTGTCGGGACCAGGCGGGTCTGATCCCTGTTCAGCGTGCCACGGGTCCCATGAGCGGCTCATCCGTGGTGAGGCCTGTCGTACGACTGCAGGCAGGGGGGGAAGAAACTCCGAGGTTCAAAAAGGCCATGTGAACAGCCAGGCAGGTGCAGGCTAGCACTCGAACACAGGTCAAGACAGAGTCCCGGGAATCCACGTCCCGTATAAGTAAGGGGGAGCCAGGATGTTTGGTCGTGACTTCGATATCAGCACACTACTTGTACTTCTGTTACTGATCGGAGATGACGGTCTCATCGGTGACGACATGATGATGCTGGTGCTGCTGCTGATTCTGCTGGGTGACGGCTTCGGACGCAGAAGCGTCGTAGAACACTCCACGGAGCAGTAAACCCAACATGGGGGGCAGGCTCCCTCACGCCCCTGTCCCCCTGACACTGTGTAGCAACACCCTGGTTGAAGCTATCGGGTCAACCCTCCACCGCGAGGCGCATAGAGTGTAATGATGCTTCGCTCAGGAGGTGTTCGCGATGAAGACGAGCTCCCACTACCTGTGTCACGTGTACGACGAGCTCGACGACGCTACCGCGGTCAGGCAGCTCGACCGCGAGACCTTTCTTCTTGTAAGCGGTGACCGTCGTTACCAGCTGAAGACTCACAGGCGCGGCAGGATCCTTCAAGGGGTCGGGGAGACGCTAAAACACCTGGAAGAGGCCGGGTTCAGCGGCTACGTTCCTATCTTGCCGACCACCGACGGCGAACCCGTGGTCCAGCGAGACGGCTTCCACTGGTTCCTGCAGCCCCACCATCCCCCGGCATCTCTCGATGATCCCGAACAGCTCCAGCAGCTGGCCCGTACCATCGCATCGCTGCATCGGTGCACGGCGGATGACAGCGGTCGGGCCCTGGTCCACGGTGCCCTCTGCCCGGAAGCGGTTCGGCACGAGCCCGGGGGAGAGATTCTCCTGGATCTCTGGGAACAGTCATACCGAGGAGAGGCGCTGGGAGATCTTGTAGATCTGATACTCATGAGTGCCGAAGACGATGCTCGGGCGGCAGCATCGCTCATATGTGCCTACAACAGTGTGAATCCGCTCGATGAGCATCACCTCCGCCGGCTTGACAAACGGCTCGGCTTTCACGGCATCGACGTACCCACACAACCCGACACCGACCCTCTTACAGAGGACGACGAGGATCCCGGTGAGGTCGTACCCGAGGACCGTCGGGACAGAGATGCACTGCTGGTCCGTGCGCGCAGTGCAGCGAAGGAGGGTAGATGGACCGTGACCCACGACAGGGCGTCCGAGGATGCGTGCGGTGATCGCGACGAGGGCAAGAGAGAGACAGTGCACGAGGCGGGGCGGGATGCTGAATCCGAGCCCCCCGGGACCCAAGCACACGACGAGACCTCCTGTGAGATGCAGACCAGGGCGGCGAGTGCCGGTGAGACCTGCGTCGAGTCCGGTGACCGAGCACAGGAGGCTCCAACCGCGGCTGACGCTGAGGCACCACAAGCTGAACTACCCCCAGGCGAGGTCGCAAGGGATGACAAACCCCCTGCTGAGAGGACGGATGCGGAGACGAGGGAACCGCTACGTTGGACTTTTCCCCCGGCCATAACCGCCGAGCCAGCGGAGGAGGACCGACCGGAAGGAGAACCCCGATGAGTAAGGATGATCCCTGCAAACGAGGGTAGGTTAACCTGCAGACAGCTGTTATGGGGGGGCCCGGAGCGGTCTGTCTTCCCGAGATGATGCTGCGGCGGTGCCGAACCCTGGGCTCGAGTTTACGGTCAGCACGGGCCGCGGCCGCCACGGGTCCCCAACCTACACACAGAATCCAACGACGCAGCTGATGCTCTTGCTCCTGCCATAACACACTGGTAGGTGGGTGATCGCGCTGTGCAGGGAAAGTGAGCGGACGCCCCCGCGCGTGGGCAGCCGGGGACGCAGCATCCATGCGTACACATCAACGCTCGGCGTTGTCCGCCTGGTAATTGGGAGGCTGCTTGGTTATGGTGACATCGTGCGGATGACTCTCGCGAAGGGCTGCTCCTGTGATTCGTATGAACTTCGCCGTCTGTTCGAGCTCCGCCAGGTTCCTGACACCACAATAACCCATGCCCGAGCGCAGACCGCCGATAAGCTGGTAGACGATAGCGGCGAGGGGACCCAGGTACGGTACCCGGCCTTCCACGCCCTCGGGGACTGCCTTGTCGACGTCGTCCTGGAAGTAACGATCAGCGCTGCCGAGTTTCATTGCTCCCTCAGAACCCATGCCCCGGTGTACTTTGTAGCTGCGCCCGCGGAATATCTCCGTTTTGCCGGGGCTCTCCTCCGTACCCGCGAGAAGCCCCCCGATCATGACGGCGGAAGCTCCCGCTGCCAGCGCCTTGATGATATCACCTGAATACTTCACGCCGCCGTCAGCGATGACGGGTATTCCTTCTTCACCCGCCACTCGGAAGGCATTGGCGACGGCTGTCAGCTGCGGAACGCCCACGCCTGCGATCACCCTGGTGGTGCATATCGAGCCGGGCCCCACACCGACCTTCACCGCATCGGCCCCCGCATCTATAAGGGCCCTGGCGCCGTCCGAGGTAGCCACGTTTCCTGACACGACTGCTACGTCTGCGAACTCCTCTTTCAACCACGCCGTGGCCTCGATGACGTTTCGCGAATGGCCGTGGGCACTATCGACGAACAGAACATCCACCCCCGCCCTCACGAGAAGCGTTGCCCGTTCGATCATGTCATCACCCACACCTACGGCAGCGCCGGCAAGGAGCCGCCCTCCCTCATCCCGTGCCGAATGTGGATACTGCTTCGCTTTTTCAATATCTTTGATGGTTATCAGACCTCGAAGCCGGTACTCCTCGTCTACGAGGGGAAGCTTCTCTATCTTGTACTGGGCCATGAGTTCGCGGGCCCGTTCCAGGTCGGTACCCTCCGGAGCCGTGATGAGACCCTCGGCGGTCATGACGTCCGAAATCGGAAGGTGAAAATTCGTCTGAAAGCGAACGTCGCGGTTGGTGATTATTCCGACCAGCTTGTCTCCATCCACGACCGGAACTCCGCTGATATGGTAGCGGTCCATCAGGTCGACGGCGTCCTGTACCCTGTGCTCAGGAGACAGGTAGAACGGATCTGTGATTATGCCGTGTTCCGATCTCTTGACCTTGTCCACCTCACCTGCCTGGGCCTGGGGGCTCATGTTTGTGTGAATCACGCCCAGACCACCCTCCCTGGCGAGGGCAATTGCCGTACGGGCTTCCGTCACGGTGTCCATGGCTGCACTGAGTATGGGGATGTTGAGCCGGATGTGCCTGGTCAAACGGGTCGACACATCCGCCTCCCGGGGAAGGATCTCGGAATACTGCGGGACCAAGAGGACATCATCGAAAGTCAGACCCTCCATCATGAGGTTGTCGTCTAAAACCATGAACTCTCCCCTCCTCCCTCACGGTTATTGGTCTTACGTTAGCACAATCGGAGGCACTGCTCAACAGGCACCACAACAACTTTACTCACTCCACGACGACAGGCGCCCGCGCTAAGATCATACCCTGTCACGGATCCGGTGGTAGTCCTCAAGGAAGAAGGGACACTCGGCAACGCAAATAGCGCATCCGTGGTTGTCGTAGAAGTAGGTACGGCACTTCTCCGCATCCACGAAGGTCTTCCTTCCTCCACCAGGGGAGACGGGTTCCGGGTAGATGGCGCCCGCGGGACAGAGCCTGATGCAGTTAAGACACCGCGTGCAGAAGTCTTTGACCCACCGGTGAGGATTCGGACTCGGGGCCGGCAGATTCCTGAGGCTGTGATACACGACAGCAAAGCGCTGCCCCGGACCGACCGCGGGTGAGATCACGAGGCCGTGTCGTCCCCGTGCTCCCATCCCTGCCATCTCAGCCAGTTGTGGATAGAAGGTTACTCCCCCCAGGGCCATTCCCGCCTGTGCTCCGAGACCCTTCCGCCGCAGGTAAGCGGCCACCCCATTCGCCAGTTCACCGAGCTCTGCATAGTTTTCGAAGGTTGCTTCAGTGGCCGCCAGGCCCGATCCAGGGGCCATCCTCTCACGATCCATGGAGCCCGCGAGCACCAGGGCGCTGTCATATAGAATGCCCTTGTCTGCGAAAATGCTCATCTTCGGCACCCTGACGTGGCCCACGGCATCGGCTCCCAGCATCCTGGCCCTGTCCCGAATGTCCTCCAGCAGCGCCGCATCAGCATCTACCCGGGGCTGGACGCGATTGTCGTCGAGGGACAGCACGCTGAGGCGCTGGGCTCTGATGCACCGCAGGATCATGGGCAGCACCCTCTGAGCATATATCCTCTGCTCATCCTGGGACATGCCGGAGAGGGGGGAGCTCCCTTCACCGAGGGAGCAGTTCCTGGGCCGTGCGCCTGGTGCTGCGGGGATGACCTGATGATCAGTGAGCACTCGCTTCTCCAGGTCTCCGTACGCTTCTCTGTACAGGCGGTTCAACATTGTGTCAAGCATCGGATCCCTCCCCCGTTCTCCGGTGTTAGTGGACGGCGAGGCCGTGGTGTCATCAACGCCAAACTTGAGTGTTGAGGGTAGGGTGGAATTCACCGCTGTGTCAGCAATTCCGCCACTTTCCAAACGTTTCCGGCACCCATCGTTAACACAACATCACCGGGACGGGCGCTCGCCAGCAGGTGGTCGACTATCTCCTGCTGATCCTCCATGACCTGGACGGAAAGCGGAACTCTGGCCTGAATCTTGTCCGCGAGGGCCTCGGATGAAACACCATCTATGGCCTGCTGACCCGGAGGTGAATATATGGGAGTAAGGACTAGTTCATCGGCATCATCGAAGCAGCGGCTGAACTCCTCCATGAGACTCTGGGTACGCGTGTATCTCTGGGGCTGGAAAACGGCAAGGACCCTCCCCCTCGTCAGTCCTCTGGCTGACCCCAGGGTCGCAGCGATCTCGGTGGGGTGATGGGCGTAATCATCCACGACCATGGCTCCATTCACCTCACCGATTCGCTGAAAGCGCCGTCCGACGCCGCGGTACGAAGCCAGGCCCTCCCTGACAGCGCTGATCGAACACCCCATCTCCAGGGCGAGAGCTGCCACCTGAAGAGCATTGCTCACCATGTGCTGGCCGGGTACGGTCACCGACAGCCTCTCCACCACGATCTCCTCACCGCGCCTCAGTGAAAACCGCGAGGAGTCCGGTCCCAACTGAACATCATGAGCGACATAGTCGAAAGAATTCCCGACGGTGGAACAGCTCACCACTCGGCCGGGCACCTCTCGGCCCATGACGCACAGATCACCGTCGTCAGCATTTATCACCACCGTTCCGTCCGTCCTGACGTTGCTCAGGAAACCAGCGAAGGCATCCCTCAGGTGGTCAAAGCTGTCATCGTAGAACTCCAGGTGCTCGGGCTCAAGATTGGTGGCTATGATGTACCGCGGATGATACCGGAGGAAGCTGCCGTCGCTTTCACAGGCCTCGGCAACCAGGCACCGCCGACCGCCGACCCTGGCAGTGAAGCCGCTGGAAGCGAGCTCCCCTCCGACCAGAACCGTCGGGTCCCTGCCCGCAGCCTCCAGCACGGCCGCCATCATTGCCGTCGTGGTCGTCTTACCGTGGGTACCGCTAACGGCTATGCTCTCCGGGTACATATCGAAAAGGTATGCCAGGATACAGGAACGATGCAGGAGCGGCAGCCCCTCCTCCTTTGCGGCAAGGATCTCCGGATTAGTGTCGGGTACATCAGTGCTGTACACGACGGCGCGGGCTCCACTGATGTGGTCCCGACTGTGATCGAGTTCAACGGGTATGCCCTCGGCCCTCAGGCGTTCGACCCGGGCCGAGTCGCTGACGTCACAGCCGGATACCTGCACCCCGAGGGACCACATGACCAGCGCCAGTGCACTCATGCCATATCCACCGATCCCGACGAAATGAAGGGGGCCGCTGAGCACGTCCCTCTGATCCTCTGACAATTTACTCCACCTCCGGTAATAGTATGCGCAGAGGCTGCGGACTCAACCCGTCACCCTGCTACCTGGTCACCCCGGCCGGGAAGGAACAGCGGCGCTCTATCCCGGGAGGCAGTGGTACCCCGGTCAGCTGAAAGCTCCCCTCCCATGACATGAAGGGCAGCATGCGGGCAGGGGCTAAATGAGCTTCTGCCGGTTAGTGTTAAGCAGGCCTGCAGGCGATCTTTCATCACCCGGGTTCACCGCCGGCCCCCACGGGGACGGTGAGCGAGGGGTCAACGTCCAGGTCGAGTCCATCCGCCCCCCTGGTCGCGAATTTATGATAGCCGGCCGCGGCCACCATGGCGGCATTGTCGGTGCAGTACCGCGGAGGGGGAATGACCAGTTTCACCGACAGGTGTTCGGCGACCTCCGACAGTCTCAACCTGAGTTCGGAGTTGGCCGCTACTCCACCCGCTGCTATGAGGGTGTCCACACCAGCCAACCGAACCGCCCTTTCGGTCTTGGCGACGAGAACATCGACCACGGCGCGCTGAAAGGACGCCGCTGTCCGAGCCACCTCGTCTTCGGGAAGGGCCCCGGTATCCGCCAGGCCCAGCCCGCTCCGACGTTCCTCGACGTGCAGGGCAACGGCAGTCTTGAGACCACTGAAGCTGAAATCACACGAATCGTCATCCTTCATGGGCCGCGGAAACGTCAGCTCCTCTCCGGTAAAGCCGCGTGCCACCCCGTCGATGACGGGCCCCCCTGGATAGCCGAGCCCCAGTATGCGTGCCACCTTGTCGAAGGCCTCCCCGGCTGCATCATCACGGGTCTGGCCGAGGAGACGCCCTTCACCCTCATGCAGACCCTCGATGAGGATCAGCTCCGTGTGTCCGCCCGAAACGACGAGGCACACCGACGGCACCGGCAGATCCCCTCCTGAGTCCAGCGCCGCCGCCCACATGTGCGCGGTCAGGTGGTTCACACCGACGAGCGGAATCCCCACGCCCCAGGATATCCCCTTGGCCGCCATCAAACCCACGAGGAGTGAACCTACCAGGCCCGGTCCCCGCGTCACCGCCACGAGGGCCATGTCCCCCAAATCGACGGCTGCCTCCTCCAGAGCAGCTCTGACAGCGGGGACGATGTTGCGGGAGTGGGCCCGCGAGGCGACCTCCGGGACCACGCCGCCGTAGCGAGCATGCAAGTCCGTCTGAGAACCGATAACGCTGGAGAGGACATGCCCTCCGCTATCCACCACAGCTGCACACGTGTCATCGCAGGACGTCTCGATTCCGAGGATCAAGTCTCTCATCTGCTCCTCCAATATCCAGTCAGGAGAGCCGGGCCAGGGTTTTCCGCACATCCGCACAGATCATGACGAGGGCGTCCTCCTCTGTATCCGTGTAGTAACCGGGGCGCAATCCGCGCCTGACGAAACCGTAGTTGATGTAGAAGGCTCGCGCCGCATAATTAGAAACCCTGACCTCCAGGGTCATTCTCTCCGCCCCCTTAAGAAGGGCCCGGCGCATCAATGACACCAGCAGCTGGGCACCGATCCGCCGCCGTCGCTGTGCGGGGGACACGGCTATATTGGTGATATGAGCCTCGCGGGTGAACAGCCACATGCCTGCATAACCCACTATCTCCCCGGCGTGCAAGGCTACTATGTAATCGGCGTATGCGTTTTTCTCAATCTCGGTGCAAAACACCCGCTCCGACCAGGGCGATGGGAACGCCTGGCGCTCAATCGTCAGCACCGCCGGCAGGTCTTTGACCTTCATAGACCGTATCTCTACCGGGGTATCCTGGCTGCCCTCATCGCGGGGAGAACGGAGGCTCACGGCCGTCCCTCCTCCCCAGCCTGCCTCTCTGCTGCGGAGAGACGGAAGTACCGGGGGTGTAGAACCTCGGGCGAATGGACCTCGCCCTGCAGCAGGTGGTGGTGGCCCAACAAGGCGACCGCCCCGGGACGAATGTCGACTACAACAGGCCTGAGAGCACCCAACTCCCGGGGAATATCATCCGAATCAACAACGCACACCAGGGACTCCATGTTCTGCACCTGGGTGTCGACAAGCGTCTGCACCCCATCTCCCGACAGCCTGCACGGCTCGGTGACCTCCATCGGCAGCCAGCGGAGGTGCCCGTCGGTCTCCTGGCACCGATACAGCGCGGCAAAGACGGCCCCCCGCCCGGCGCGCAGCGCGGCCAACACCGTGCCTCCCCGCGGTACACCCGGCAGTGATGCTGCAAGGGCCCTGGTGGATGTAATACCCACCGCGGCAAGGCCCCGAGAATAGCTGAGGCCAGCGACGAGGGAGCATGCGATGCGGAGGCCGGTGAAGGAACCCGGTCCGATGGTTACCGCCAGGCCGTCAAGGTCCGACAGGGACATGCCGAGGTGGTCCATCAGGTCACGGGCCACACCCGGCAGTAGCGAGGAGGCCCCTCTCGGGGTGCGCAGGGAGGTTTCGGCCAGCACGTTTTCATCCTGCAAAACCGCAGCACCCACCGTCCGACTTGCTGTGTCGATACCTAGCACCCGCATGCTTCATCACCACCCGGAATCCTGCGGATCAATTCGGCTCCACGACCGAGACCCCTTCCCTCGATACGCCGATGGTCTGTCTTCCGAAGGCTTCCTGAAGGCCGCTGCAGATGAATGCGGACGTGATCCCCGGGCAAAAAGCCCTCCGGCAGCCTATCGGCCCACTCTATGACGACAGCGGTCTCCGGTGACAACATCACATCCCAGGGTAGATCCTCCACGACCTCCTCCGCCTCGAGACGATACAGATCCACGTGGTGGACGGGGATTCGACCGTGATGCTCCCGCACCAGGGTAAAAGAAGGACTGCGGAAGGGTCCCCTGGCCCCGGTGCCGAGGAGGATACCCGATGCTATGACGGTCTTGCCCGTTCCCAGGTGTCCGATCAGGGCGATCACTTCACCCCCGACGAAGGCTTCTCCCAGGCGGCGCCCCAGGGTGCGTGTCTCCTCCTCGCTGTGCGTACACCATATCCGACGTTCCTTCAAGCCCTTCCTCCTTTGGCCTCTATCTCCTCCATCACCAGCTGCATGTCGTGCCAGGTTGGCTCCTTCTTATTGGGATCCCGGAGCAGCGCGGCGGGATGAAAGGTGGGCATGACCCGAACTCCATGCCACTGCTGCCATTTGCCGCGCATGCGAGTGATACCCGCGCGGGGAGCTATCAGGCCCTGCATGGCTGCAGCTCCCAGGGCGACGATAACCCGGGGGCGGATTAAGTCCACCTGTTCCCTGAGATATGGAAGACAAGTCTCTCGTTCGGCCGGTGTCGGGGTGCGGTTGCCCGGAGGGCGGCACTTGACTATGTTCGTGATGTAGACGCTCTCACGGTCGAGATCGCACGCCTCGAGAATACGGTTGAGGAGCTGTCCCGCCCGGCCTACGAAGGGCCGGCCCGTGCGATCTTCATCGGCTCCGGGAGCCTCACCGATCAGCATGAGAGAACCGTGAGCATCACCCTCACCGAACACGACCTGCCTGCATCCGGAGCGCAGGTGACACCGCTCACAGGCAAGCACTTTTTCCCTGAGATCTTCGAGGCTGCCTGGTCTTTCGAAAACGTCGCCTGAGCTTTCGTGGGGCGACCAGCGGTCCCCTGGCTCTTCCTCCTCGTTGATGAAACCGAAGCTCACCTGTTGTGGGCGGTCGTCCGGTCCACCGTCACCTTTCCTCATCTGTCCTCACTCCCATGTACCTGGACATCATCTGCTCCCGTCGTCGTCGCAGGATATCGGGATACCTGGCCAGGTAGTCCACATTGCCACGAAACACCCGCCGCATCCGCCGTTGGAGGTTATCGTCCGTCTCACCAGCCGCCCCGGCCATCGAGGCTCCGACCCCGGCTGCATGCTCGCAGTCGGGTTCACACGGGAAGAAGGTTCCCGCGAAGTAGACGTCAACGTTAACTTCCCCCTCGAATTCACCGAGCTGGTTTGAGGCCCTGAGAGCACTGTCAACACCGCTCTGGATATCCTGGCTGTATGCGTCAATGCAGCATTCTGGATACCCGAGAAGAGCACCGAGGCGGTTCAAGAACTCAGGCGACCGCTCCTCTGGCATGAGGGCGGCCTGGATTCGGTCACCCTGCCTCATCTGGTCCATCATCTCACGCCTGATTTCGTCCCGCCGGACCATGAGAGCGGCCAACTCACTTACCACACTGGAGTCCCGGATGAGATACATCTCGTCTATGCTGGGCCTGAGCTGCTTCTCGTAGACCTGCAGCCCCATCCTCTCGGCCCATTTCCTGTGGGCCTTGTAGTTAGGGTGATCCAACACGATCTCCTCGAAGGACTCCCTGAGCAGCGAGGCCCTGTACCGCAGAGGATCCATAACCGCCCGCATGACGCCGTAGCGGACCTTGTCAAAAATGCTGGTGATGCCCCCGGATCTTCTGCTGTGGTAGTACCTGCGCGCGTAAGCTTCGTCCATTCCCTGGCGCATGGGCTCACCATCAGGAAAGTCCGCCGGGACCAGCAGCATGGAAACCCGCCTGGCCCCTGCAGCGACGGCAACGTAGTCTTCGAGCTTCACCCGTTCCTGTATGTTTCCGTCGTTGAGGAGTTGCATACATTGATCAGCTGAAAGCTTCATAGCGTTCACCCCCTCATCATAATCCTCCCGGATGATTCGGACCCGGCACCATGCTCTCCCATATACATTACATCACCACGAGCGCTGTAGGGAAAGACCCCACAGGGCCCGCACCTCGGTACAAGAGGGCGAAGGAAGCGGAATACTGCTCACCGGTGGGTGTCATCGTCGGCTCATCAACGTCCGACAGCGGGCCGCCTGCAAGGCAGCCCGCTGCCCTCTCACGACGGGACGCCTGGGGATAACACTACCACTGCTGCATCCCGTCATCCCTGCCAACCCACACGAAGCCCCGTCCCGGCAGCCCCCGCATGGAGCTTATGGAGATTGTCTCCCGATCAGCCCTCTATGATCTCCACGTTCGCCCTGGGTACCACTACCTCGGTACCATCCACCAGGCGCGCCTTCAGCACCCGAACCCTGGCCTCGCTCTCAACGGCCTCAAGGGCGGGGGGAAGCTCTGTGACCTCTGCGTGTTCTCCGAAATAGGGATCCCTGATTATGCGGATGGGAGTACCCACCACGAGGCCGAGAGCGAGCTCCTCATCCTCGGTACCGCCGCCGGTAACCTCTTCCTGCTCGTCGTGCGGGCAGATGATCTCGGGACGCATGACACCTGCGCGAATCTGCGTAGCTCCGGTCATCGAAGCGAGACGCCCCTCCAGTTCGCCGAGCAGCTCGAAGGTCCCAGGAGCAATCGCCATCGGACCGAACCCCTCGGTCACTATCAGGGTAAGGGGTATGTCCTCCTGCCCGGTTATAGCCACCCCGATGTCGTAGCCGAGGTACTCCACCAGGTCCTCGTCAATGATGCCCCCCGCGACAACACCGACCGCACCCACCTCGGCAGCGCTGTACAGAATGTCACTGGTGGCGAGGCGGCCGACGACGAGGATTTTACCCTCGCAGTCGCTGCCCATGTCCGACGGATCGATCATGGCATCCGGCGTATCGACCATCATGTGGACTTCACCCTGGCGTTCTCCGCCGACGCCGAAGATCCCCTGGATCAGAGCACCCCGCGTCTCGACGACCACACCCTCTTCGGGGATGACCTCCGCTATACGGCCCCGCACATAGGCCTTCACATCCAGGGGCACCGGAGGACGCCTGAACACGACCTGTCCCGTCACCGGCGATATCAGCTCAACAACTCCGGTGATGGGGGCCTTCCGTTCGTTCCTTATGAGGCCGAAAAAGGATCTGCGTATGGCCACAACCTGTCCCTGTTCAACTTCATCGCCTTCGTTAACGAGCATTCGCTCGGAAACGTCTGATGCCTCTACGCCCAGCAGGTTGGCCATGTTGATGCCCTCAGGATCCCCGGG
>PWUB01000155.1 GCA_003563755.1 Clostridia bacterium | reverse complement strand
GCACCTCCTGTCATGTGGCTTTACTACGGGTTCCTGGGGGCGGACGGCTTCGCGGGCCACGTGGTGAGCAGCATCCCGGCCCTTCCCCTCGTCATGACCTACCTGCCCTATTTCTTCCTGGCGTTCATCTTCATGCTGGATGAGCCCCCGACGCAGGTGCTGAAGTACGTGCCACTGTATCCTCTCTTCACCCTCAGCTGGTTGATCATCCTGGGGGTTGGCCTGTGCACCCGGCGCGAGCGGCGGTGGATGCCGACACGCCACACCCGGGTTCTGAAACTGTCGGGATTGAGGCGGGCGGGTGATCATCTGCGTCACCCCGAGGAACACCGTGAACGGACCCACGTCGAGGAGGTACAGGCCCAGGGATCATCCGCCGTGAACCAGTGGATCCAGTGAGTCGCCTGCGGCTCTGCGCACAGGCAAGACCGCGCTGCCGGTGCCCTGGGGAGGTACTCCGTGAAGGTCCTGCCCGGGCCGTTTCCTGATAGCGGAGATGACTCCGGCCCACGGGATTCGTCCCCCCAGGGCGATCATCATCGCCGTACAGCCGAGGGCCGTCCCCACCGCAAGGGAGATGTCGGCTGCGCGGAGATCTCCGAATATGACCCCCGGGGTGAGAACCGCCTCACCGACATCCAGGATGTACACGATGGCCAGCACGAGGCCAGGCGTACCAGGTATTCCGGGGGGAGGATGAGGCGAGCCCCCTCCTTCGATAGAGACGGGACTTCACCTCGCGCCAGGCCCGCGACAGGGGCGGCACCCAGAAACCGATCTCCAGGGCCACGAGCAAGATGCTGATGATTATGAAGGCTCTCACCACGTGAAACCACGACCTCTCCATGGCCGGCGAGGCAACCGCGGGATGATCTCGCTCCGCATATGCCCTCCGCCTCTGCGGGGGGCGGAGCCATGACGAAAGTACCACGTTGTGCCAAAGAGCACAATGCCTTCTTCCTGTGGGAAGAAGGATCCACTTCATGCACTGTAGAAAAAGGTGGAGAGCACAGTGCCCACCCGCCCGAACACACAGGACTCCCGCGTGCACCCGGCACCCAGGCAGAGCGGCGGGATCCCCGGGCAAAAACAGGAGGTATCCGAGAACATGATCGAGATTTCCGGACAGGAAGCGGCGTCCTTCCGCATACGGCGCAACGGCCTGACCAGCGATACGCGCACCGACTGCGTGGAGAAAGCGGTCGGTCATGCCTGCGGGATCCAGTCACAGGTGCACTCGGCAGCCCAGCTGGCCCTCTTCAACCGGACCCATGATATCGAGCCCGACGAGGTGGACGATGCCCTGTACAGGGACAAGCGACTCATCAAGACCTGGGCCATGCGGGGTACCCTTCACCTCATCCGGGCCGACGAGGCTCCCCTGTACCTGGGTGCCCTGCAGAACGGAATGGTGGGGCGCGAGAAGCGGTGGCTCCGCGGGCGGGGCATCGAGGATGAACGAATCGAGGATGTCATGCAGGCGGTGGAGGAGGCTCTGCTCGACGGGCCTCTGCCCAGGCAGGAGCTGGCTGAGCGCCTGGTCGGAACCCTCGGTGAGTGGATCCGACCCATGGTGGAACACAGCTGGGGCGGCATCATGAAGCTCGCGTGCCTCACCGGAGCAGCCTGCATGGGGCTGCCCCGGGGACAGCACACCACCTTCGCCCGCTACCAACCGGGACGGGCGGCCATCAACGAGATGCGGGCGGAATGCGCCCTCGCCTCCCTGCTGCGGAGATACCTCCACAGTCACGGGCCGGCCAGGGTCCAGGACTTCGCACACTGGAGCGGGCTCTCGGTGCGGGAGTGCTCCGAAGCCTTTGCGTCCCTGGAGGATGAGCTGGTTGAAGTTCGAGTCGGAGAAGAGACCTGCGTGATGCCCAGGGATGATCTCGCCGAGCTCACCCGGCCCGAATCCCTCGGGGACACGGTGGTGCTGCTCGGGGCCTTCGAGGTCATGCTTCTCACCCATCGGGACAAGAGTCACCTGCTCGATGATGAAACGTACGGTCTCGTCTTCGGCAAGGGAGGCTGGATCAGGCCGACGGTCATGGTGGACGGCCGGATGTGGGCCACCTGGTCTCACACAAAGAGGGCGCGCGGAGTGCAGCTGAGCATAGTGCCCTTCCGAAACCCGACCTCTACCCTCCGCCGCCGGGTCGAGGAAGAAGCCTCCGCACTGTCCAACTTCTACGGAAAGGACATATCCGTCAGCTGGGACGACCCCGGGCTGGCATGAACCCGCGCCTCAGTTACCCCGGTCTTCGCCCCCGGCTCTCCTTGCGGCCAACAGAGTCACTATGCAGCCGGCAAGGACCACCGGTATGCCGACGTGCGGGCTCAGGAGCCTCGGAGATGTCAACAGCGGAACGATCCCGCCGATCACCAACAGGGCCGTCGCGAGGGCCGCCAGGAAAATCACCGCCGCCGACACCCGGTGCGAATTCTGGGGTCGGTGCGGCACCACGGCCAGCACCGCCATGGTGAGGCCAGAGAGAAGGGTCGCGATGCCGGGTATGGTCCGGTAGCCGGCAACGTTGGGAAGGGTGATCTCACCGATGACCCCTGGGACATGGTAGGAGTACTGGAAGCTGTGCCACGGTAAAAAGACGCCGATCACTACGAGAAACGCACCGACGAGCACACGGGTGTCGGTGTCAGTCATGGTGATACCTCCGTTCGTGTTGAGCAGCTCACAGGCAGCGACTCCGGGTTCATGACTTACCCTACCCTAAGGCACCCCTCCCGGGGAAGCTCCCGCCGGGAATCACCGACGATGAAGGGTAGCTGGCCCCCGGGCGTGCTGGGGAAGAAGCCTGTCCTGACTCGGCAAAAGGCCGACGGATGATCCCCTGGATCAGTGCGGCACCTGCATCGCAACACCGGTGCCCCTCGTGCTCGACCCATCACTCCTTGTCATCCACGAGAAGACCCTTTTCACCCAGGAGCCTCTCGGCCCTCTTGAAATCATCGACCCTCTCGAATTCCACGGTGTGAAGGTGAACCCCTCCGGTCAGAGACGACAGGAGCGACGAGCCGGTGGCGTCCAGCCGCGACATGAACCGGGACACATCCTCCCGCGACCTCAGCATCAGGGTCCCGGTGAGATCACCGTACAGGGCGTGTTCCACTGTGACGTCCACGACCCTGACCCCGCAGTCCACCAGGGTGTTCAGCTCCTCCTGGGTCCTTTCGGGGGGGTGCGTCACGGCGATCCGGGCGCGGTGAGGAACCCGCGCTTCCGGCGCCATCATAACATACCCCTGGGGGGTGGCGAGTATGTCGTGGCCCTCGGCCCGCAGGATGGCCACATCTTGAACCACCACCTGCCGGCTCACCTCCAGCCTCCCAGCGAGATCGGAGCCGGTCACCGGTTCGCCCGAACTTTCGAGCAGCTCGACAATGCGGCGGCGGCGCTTCACTGTCCCTTCACCACCCAGAACATGCGGTCCAAGGCCCGACGCGCCCCGGCAGCTACCTCTTCGGGCACCACGATGCGGTTGACCACGCGTCCTTCCTCCAGGTTGGCGAGGACCCACAGCAGGTGGGCGGGCGTGATCAGATCCATATCCTCGCACACGCTTCCGCCCTCTCTCAGCGATAGGACGGTGAGCTCGGGATGCTGCCGGGCCAGGCGTGCCACCAGCTTTTCCTCGGTCCCTACGGCCCAGGTACTGCCGGGTTCTGCGTCGGCGATGCGCTTCCTGATGTAGTCGGTGGATCCCTGTTCGGTGGCTGAGCGGGCCACCTCGGGCCGGCACTCGGGGTGAACAACCACCTCGGCACCGTCCTTTCTGACAGCTG
>PWUB01000124.1 GCA_003563755.1 Clostridia bacterium | reverse complement strand
TGGTGGCGATAGTCCTGTCGACGTTTCTTCATGAAGTGGCTCACGGCATCAGCGCCTACCTCGCCGGCTTCCCGGTGAGCACCGGGTTCAACCGGGTGGGAGATGCCCGAAAGCGACCGAGCGATCCCGATTTCCGCCTACGGTTGGGCGAGTATGCAAATCCCTGGGATATGGGTCCGGCGGTAACCTTACTGTTGGCGGTGGTGTTTACGGTGCTGCTCCATCGTTCTGAGACCACCACGGCAATCTGGATCTTCGGCGCCTTTGCCCTGGCCAACGCCTTTCTGCGCCTGGTTCCCATGGTCATGACGTACCTGTCCCTCGTCACCAGGGGGGCTTTCATGATGGAGGACGAGATCGGCACGGGGATCCTCTGGTACGAGCTCACCGGCGTGACCCTCATGAAGTATGTTCCCTCGCTGGTATCGCTGCTCGTATCCGGGATCTGCGCGTACTACATCTTCAGTTTCCTGCGTGAGAGGCCGGCGAATCTGTACGGAACGAGGGGCTTTCTGTACGGAACCATCCTTGCCCTGGTCGTATCGATGCCGCTGCTGAACTTCCTGGATGAGCGTTTGCGCATAGACTGGATACCCTGAAGAGCACCCTTTACCCACGGATGCCGTCCTTCAGCCGCGGTGCTCGCAACCTGCAGCATCGCGGCTCTGGACGACGCAGTTCTTGCCGCGGCGCTTTGCCTCAGAGCAGGCATCCTGGGCGAGCGAGATGAGCTCGGACGGCTTTGTCGCATCCTGGGGGTAGGTGGCTGTGCCGATGGATATGGTGATGGGTATCTCCCAGGTCGACGCCTCCTCCTGCACGCATCTCCGTATCCGCTCCGCCACCTGCAGTGCCTGCCTGCTGTCGGTGTCCGGCAGGACGAGGAGGAACTCATCGCCTAAGAACCACCGGGCTAAAAAATCCGTGGTGCGCTTACTCTCCGACAGGATGTCTGTCAGATCCAGGATCATCTGGTTGCCGCGGTTGTAGCCGAACCGGTTGTTATACTCCCGGAGACGGTCGCCGTCCACCAGCAGGGTCGAAAGCGGTGTGCTGCGGGCCTCAGCCTCCACCACGGCCTTCGCCAGGTAGCTGGCCCCGGCCCGCTGGTTCGGAAGGCCCGTGAGCGGATCTGTCAAGGCCATCTCGCCGACGTCGGCCAGGACGTTGAGGGTCTCGAGGATCTGCCCCGAAAACACCGTGAGCAGCTCCGCCTGGGGGTCCTCGCGCTCGCCGGGGGTCCTCGTCGCCGCCTCGGTTATGACGACCGTATCACCGCCTTGGCGCTTGGCGGTGTACAGAGCCTGGTTTGCCGCCGATATGATCTCGCCGACCGAGCACAACGCGTCCTCGGTGACGGCTACCCCCACGCTGAGGGTGGGAGCATGGTCCTCCCCGAAGACGTCGACGGAGCGCTCGCGGTAGGTGCGGCGGACGAGGTGTCCGAGGTTTTCCGCCCCGGTGCGGTCAAGCCTTCCGATGAGAGCAAAGGTGTCCCGGGAGAACCTAAAGAGGGATTCACCCCCGTCGATGGCATCGAGGAGGGTGGCCCTCGCCAGCATCAGGGCTCGGTCACCGGCGCTGCGGCCGGAGGTATCATTGACGCGCGACAGATCATCGATGTCCGCCAGCATGAGATAGGATGCGCTGGGACAGGGGGCATCTCCGAAGCGCTCGTGCAGATCGTTCAGGCAGGCGAAGAGGTTGCCCAGTCCGGTCATGGGATCGGTGTGCAGTTCTTCGAGGTCTATATCCCAGGATAGACCGGGATAGAACGACCAGGAGGTTTGCATGATGAAGTACCCTCTCCTCTTTGCAGACCAATGGTTTGAAACACACGCAGAAGCCGCACGGTCCCGGTGCCGGACCTGTTCGAAGCTTTGCAATTATACTATTCTACACCGGCTCGCTGGTTCCTCTGCAAATCCCACAGCGGCCCTGTGATCTCCGGGTGCAGATCACCCAGCCGGTCAAAGTGCGTTCACCGTCATTCGCCGGCCAGTGCCGCGCCCGTTTCCAGGAGAGATCTGCGCGACTCATCGAGATGCCGGCGTGTCGCCGCCGTTTCGGCATGGTCTGCATCGAGGCGGCGGGCCCTGCGCCCAAGCTGGTCCTGATTTCTTCCGGGAGACGGCCCCCCACCGAACTCCAGGCGGTGTACATTCTCCACGGGATCCAGGATCCTCCGCACAGTCCCTTCGTCCAGGTCGGGGCGGTGCCCGGTCACCCGTTGGGTGATGTCGGCTAGCAGGTCTGCGCTCACCCCGGTGCTGTCGATGCCCCGGGCCAGTGCCTCCTCCACCACGGCCTTCACGGCCCGGTAAGCCGCCCTGAAGCTGAGGCCGTGATCTCTCGCGAGGGCGTTGGCGAGGAGGGTCACCGACGAGAAGTTGGCAGCCGCCGCCCGGCGCATCCTCTCCGGCTCACAGCGGATCTCTCTCACCAGGGCCCCGGTGATCTCCAGCATCCGGACGGCATCCCTGCAGGCCGGGGTGAAGCCCCTCAGCCCTTCGAGGTTAACATCAATCACGTTTGAGTAGCTGGTGTTCTTCTGGGCCCCGAGGGCGGCGTGCAGGGCCGAGATCACGTGGGAAGAACGTCCCCTGAGCCACTCCAGCACCATGGGATTCTTCTTCTGGGGCATGATGCTGCTCACGCCCGCCAGGGAGTCGGGGAAGTCTATGAGTCCGAATTCGTGGGTGTACCAGAACTGCAGGTCCGTCGCCAACCGTGAGAGGTTCGTGGCCACCGAGGCCAGGCAGAACAGAGTCTCTGTGGCGTAGTCCCTGGCTGCCACGGCGTCCAGGGAGTTGTCCATGACCCGGCAGAAGCCCAAGAGCTCTGCCGTGCGGTCCGGGTCGACGGGGAAGTCAGTGCCCGCCAGGGCGCAGGCGCCCAGGGGCAGGGCGTCCGCCCGCGCGTATGCTGCTTTCAGGCGGTCGGTATCCCGCGAGAAGGCATCCTCCAGGGCGAGCAACCAGTGGGCCACGGTGATAGGCTGGGCGGGCTGGTGGTGGGTGTAGCCGGTCACGACAGTGTCGAGGTGAACACCCGCTGCCCCGAGGAGTGCTCCGCGCAGCGCCAGGGCGGCAGAGGTCACCTCCAGGATCAGCCGGCGCGCCGTCATGCGGTGCACCGTCGCTCCGAGGTCGTTCCTGCTCCTGCCGGTGTGCATGGCGCCCCCGATCCTCATCCCCAGGTCCTCTATGATTCGGGACTCGTAGGCAAGGTACAGGCCCTCCGACGGATCGAGGTCACCCAGCGCGCCCGCTCCGCCCTCCGATATTGCGACAAGCCTGGCGAGAAGGGGAGAACCCACCTCCTCGGAAATGATGCCCGTCTCCACGAGCATGATCACGTGGGCCAGGTTGGCGTCGGTCATGTGATCCAGCTGCTCGAGCTCCGCGGTCATCCTGGGTTCCTTGATGTGCCTCTGCACCAGGTCCCCGGGATCCCGGGGCGCTCCCGGGTCATACCGGGTAGGGTTGTCTCTCATTTGCACCCGTCCTTTCCGTGAGGGTCCTCGGCGATCCGGGCCGCGTTCATCACGGGGTGCCGACCCGCTCCTGTTTGAGTCTCCCGAGGGCCAGCGGAAGGATCCCTCCCACGGCGAGAAGACAGGATATCAGCAGCCAGGCGATGCGCCACGATCCGGTGGTGGTGACCACGAAACCGAAGATAATCGGCATGGTGATGAAGACGCTCCACGTTGATACGAGGAGTATGGATGATATCTTGGCCGCATCACCCAGCCCGGCCCGCTCGATGGCAAAGGTGCTGATCATCGGTCGGGCGCTGATAATGGTGGCCCCCATGATGATCGCTATGG
>PWUB01000329.1 GCA_003563755.1 Clostridia bacterium | reverse complement strand
GTCGACCTGGTATACGATGAAGACGATGAAGATCCCCGGAGGCGGTTCGTCTACGGGCAGTTCATGATGGTGCTAGAGAGAACCACCGACGATCTGACCCGCGCCCTGCTGGAGGCAGAAGGGACCAGCGACTATGTGGAGGGCGGATAGCCGCTCCCCTGTCCTCACCGCTCACGAGAACAGTCTGATGCCAGGAGGCACCGTAGAGCGTCTTCCAGCTCAGTGTGGAGCAGGTCCTGCTCCGCGGCAGGAATCAACTCTCCGAAGGTTATCTTGATCGTCCCCCTGCGGGGCAGATAGGTGCCCGGCGGGAGTACCTCCTCACTGCCGGATATGACGACGGGCAGTATGGGCGCTCCGGCCGCCGAGGCCACGAACGCAGAACCCCTGTGCAACCGAATGGGCTCATCCTCTCCGCGCACTCCGCCCTGCGGGAACACCACCACCGCTCCTCCATCCTCCAATACCTTCAGTGCACGGCGCATGGCCGACAGGGAGCTGCGGACACCCTGAACCGGCACAGCTCCACCCAATCGCAGGATTTGGCCCAGAACCGGTATGTCGAAGAGGTATGCCGCTGCCATGAAGAGGACCTGGCGCCGGAGGACAGACATGATCAGCGGGGGGTCGAGTATACTGGCGTGGGTTGGACACAGAACGACCGGTCCCGACACCGGGACCCGTTCACGCCCACAGACCTCAACACGCGCCAACAGCTTCAGCAGTTGAGTACATATTTGCCGGCATACAGCATACGTATTCGACACGACATCCCTCCATTTCGGAGCGATGGATGATATATACAGGGTGTGATAATGTGTTGCGTACACGCCCATCTGAAGGGACGAAAGGGGCATGTGTGCGAAGGGAACATCGGCAAACCCCAGCTGCAATGATGCCCGAAGACAGGCCCGCATTCGGCGGCTGATGCGGTGCGGTTCCCTCGTCCGGGTCCGCTGTCAGCGGATACTGGCCGGAAACATCGACCCCGAATCACTGCATCGGCTGCTTCGAGATCTCGACGAGTTCTGCTCCCTCGCCGAGCGGCTGCTCGGGACCTGACATGCGACGACACCTCGTCACCGGGGCAGCTCCTCCGCCGTGACTCGTTCAACGGTCGCTGAGACCGCCTCACTGATGTCCCCAGTACATGCTATTCTTCTCTTATCCGAGCTGCTGAGACTCTTGAGCCGGTGCTCAACCTGAGATGCCTGGCTCCGGTCCACGCATCGCCATGCCGCCAGCATTCTTTTCGGGGGGAAAGACCGCGTGTACCTGGCACCCTCCCCGCGGCGGTGCTCGCCGTATCGTCGCTGCAGATCCGCGGTGATCCCCGTATATATGCTTGCATCACAGCACTCGAGAAGATAGATGTACCAGGGCTCACTCCCGCGGCTGCTCACCCTCTTCATCCTCCTCAGCATCGAGTGCTTCCTCGATGATCTCGCGGGCGAGCTCCCGCTTTTCTCGGCGCACGCATACCCGCACCATGGACCACGGGTTCACTGAACCTGGTCCCAGAATCACTCGGCTGGTAGCATCGTATCGTAACCGTGAGTCGACTCCCGCGGACTCAAGAAGAGATTGAACCACCTCGGCCTCGGCGAGAGTTGATACCCTGTGCACCTCCATCCATTCAGACTCACTCGAATCCATCGTGTATCACCCCCACGCTCAGGGACTCCGTCTGACGGTGATGTTCTCCCAGGAGAGGCCGGTAACGCGGGAGACGACCGACGCGATCCGGGCCACCCTGGTGTCATCCAGCTCATCACACTTCACCAATACCAGGGCATCTTCCTGCAGAAGATACACCAGTGCATCGTCGAAATCCTGGGCCGCAATCAACTGCTCCGCCTCGGACTCTGCGGCCAGTTTGTCACTGATCTCCATCAGCCGGCTCTGGGCCTGCTCCCTGGCCTCAGCCGTCGAGTTTGGATTATTGACGATCTCCCGCAGTATTTCAACCTGCATGCTTCTTGTGCGCTCG
Source organism: Clostridia bacterium (assembly GCA_003563755.1). The sequence goes on along the minus strand of PWUB01000329.1, from coordinate 38,311 downwards.
CGCTCAAGGCGCATCTCCACGAAGCTGCTAGCCTCCGCTGGATGGTCGGTGTCGGGCCCTGCGGCAACCTCGGAGTAGACCGGAGTCTCGGGTCCCAACGGTTCATCTTCCTGTGCCTGACGATCATATCCTCTCCGCAGCAGGCCTCCCAGAACCACGATGGCAGCCACCAGCAGGATGCTCAGGGCGACCATCTGAGCGCGATCACGTTTGAGAACAAACATCTGCATCTCAGCTTCCCTCCTTACCTGCAAGCACAATCACCCGGTGCGATGATATGTCCAGGAGGGTGGCGACGGCCGACGTGAGCTCTGCTTTGACACGTGGGTCGCTCGCTCCCTCCGCCACCACCAACACTCCGCGTATCTGCCCGGAGTCCACCCGCGTGATCACCGGTTCCTCGGCGCCTCCGGCTCCCCGGAGCACCGACAGCGCTGTCTCCCGCTGCATCTCGACGATCTCCCTGGTCCCTCCCTCGCTGTCTTCCTCCCGGGTGTCGCTGTCGGACCCGCGGGCATCCTCGTGGTAGGTGAAGGTCGGACCCCATTCAAGCATTATTCGGACCTGCACCGTCCCCGCACCCTTCACTTCTGACAGGATGGATGCTACCTGCTCCGATAGATGATCCTGGAAGGCGAGCAGATCCTGACCATGCACCGGCAGGGACGCTGGCGAATCCCCGGAGACGGCGAGCCACGACGGCGGCTCGGTGTCAGGATGCTGGTCCGAGTCTCTGACCGCGCTCGGGGGTGCTTCGAACAGCCCTCCACTCATCACCACTATCAGAACGGCCGCAGCAAACAGACAGACTACGTAGGGGATGTACCTGGTGTAGCGTCCGGATATGCCAAATTTCAACGACCGCCCCCCTCTCCCCACACCACGGTAACCTGACCCTCTTTCAATGCATACCTGCTCGTCAGATGCCCCACGATCTCATCCCTCACCTCCGGTGGAACCTCCCTGTCCGATGCTTCACCGCCATCTGAAACCTCCTCACCGCCTATGCTGATCCGTGGAATCCGGATCGGTGACCGCGAAGATTCTTTCCTATCCATCTCTGCAACCAGCAGCAGGACTTCGACCCTCTCCACGTCCCCCGCAGGAGAGGCCTCAGTCTTCACCCGGCACCAATACTCCCCGGTACGCAGTATCTGCAGGCTGTTGATTTCCGTGGCCATCATGTCTGCCAGTCGTTCGCTGTACAAAGATGCCGTCAGATGCTCGGTTGACTCCCACGCCCTTTCCGCCAGCAGGTACCCATCTCCCGGCGGCGCATCAGCTCTGAGAACCTCAGGCAGCTCACTCACACCTTCCTCGATCGCAGGAACCAGCCCGACCAGAGGTGACATGATAGCGGTTAGCAGAACAAGGCCGCATACGAACCGCACGTAGGACTTCACCTCGCCGTCCGGCGCCAGCATGAGTGCAACCCGCACCAGGAGCACCACCAGAACGACCCGTTTCACGTACTCGCTGATGAAACTCACCTCAACATCACCGTCGCATTCCCTGCACCCATCATTATTGTTATTGTCAGGTAGAACATGAGCGCCACGGCGCCCACCGCCACGGTGAGGGTCGTCATTCCGTCCGCCAGAACATCCAACAGATCCCCGACGGCCGAGCTGCCCAGCGGCGCCGCCATGGCGGCGGCGAACCTATAGGCCAGGGCCATAACGGCCAACCTGATTATGGGAAGTGCGGCTATCATCGCCACCAGCACCAGCCCCAACAATCCGGAGGCATTCTTGAGAAGGAGCGATGAAGTCATCACCAGCTCCCCGGCGTCCGAGAAGGCGCTGCCTAACACAGGGATGAGAGCCTTAGCAGCGAACTTAAATCCCCGCAAGGCCACCCCGTCGGTCACGGCCCCGGCGGCACCCTGTACTGTGATCACCCCTAGAAAAAGGACCATTGCACCCTCCAACACCCAGAGAGAACCGCGCCGCATGAGCCCTGCCAGGCGGGCCAGGGGGCGGTCGGGCGTGAAGTGACCCGCGATTTCCACCATCACCGCAGCGAAGAGAAGGGGAAAGGCCCACCGCACAACCACCTGGGTCACGATATGGCATATGAAGACCACCGCGGGGTGAAACAGGGCGGCGGTGGTGAGAGCACCGCTGGCAGCAAGCAGGGCTGTCAGCATGGGCAGCATGGCCAGCATCACATCGCTCAACTGCTGCACGGTGGTGCGGGCAGCAGTGAAGGCCTCGCGGAAAGTAACCAGCGCCACAGCTCCGAGGGCCAGAAAGATCACCGACCTGGCCACCACCGATACCGTCTCCCCTCCCCACGCAGACTCGACCTGGTCAAGAAGCGAAGAAAGGAGGGACAGCACCAGCAGCTGGGCCACCAGAGCAAGATGCCTGATCACCTGGCCGCCGAGGTAGCCGAGGAGCACGAGGGCCAGCTGGCCCAGGGAGAAGACATCCTCGCCCCGCCTCAGGCGATCCACGATGGTTGGCAGGTCCAGTACCGGCAGCTCCCCGTCCAGTTCTCGATGCAGGTCCTCGATGAAGCTGTCCAGGGGAGACGGGTCGAGATCCCTAATCTGCCGTTCGGTGATCTCATCGGTCACCGCATGCAGCGGTACGACCAGTATGCACAGCATGGCGCAAGTGGCTATCATGACCCATCGTGTACGCCTCACCGGGGAGACACCTGTTCCATCAATCCGATGATCACGTCAGCCACCGCGATGATTATGGGAACGGCCATCACAACGATCATGATCTTACCCACAAGCTGCAGGTTCTTGGCCATGGTGCCCTCACCAGCATCGCGGCAGAGCTGCGAACCAAAATCCACGATGTAGGCGACGGCAATCACCCTGAGTACGGTGCCTATGTACAGGCTCTCCACGCCGGCCCGGGTCGATAGAGTCTCGAGGGCCTTGAGCACCGGCGGGAGGTGACTCACCACCGCCGTGAGCATCACCCCCGAGGCGGCGACCGACAGCAGAAGGGCGATGCTCGCGGATCCCTGCCGCAGCAGGACCAACAGCAGGCTGCACGTGAGAGCGAATCCCACCACCTGGGCTATGTTCACCGTCGATCACCTCCGGCTCAAAACTGCACCATGGCTCTCACTGCATCGAACAGGCTGGTGATCAGCTCCACCAGGGAGAACATCACCACTATCAGTCCGGCCACCGTAACGGCCATGGCCCACTCGCCCTTTCCCGCCTGCTCCAAGACTGTCTGCAGCACCGCCACCAACAACCCCACGGCCGCTATCTGTATGACCAGGCTCACCAGGGATGGGTCCATCGTCCTGCTCCTTTCGCCGATCAGGCCAGCATCACAGCGGCCAGGATCCCCCCGAGTACACCCAGAGAGCGGCAGAGCCTGCCCCTTCGCCGACTGTCCTCGCGTGCCCTTCCTATCTGCTCCGCAAGACGCTCGTCCACGAGGCGTAGGTGGCGCACCTGGTCGGCACCACTGGATGTTCCCAGGACCGGTCCGAGGGCCAGCAGAATCCGCCCATCCTCCCCACTGATGGCGAGCTGATCACTGCATTGACGCACCGCCATGCTCCACGCGCTGCCTGCCGTCGGCGTCTCATCGGCACCGAAAAGCTGGCCTGCCTCGGCGAACAGTACTCCCGCAGCGGCCCCGTATCTTTCGGCCAACTCCCTCCAGGCCTCGGGCAGCGGCTTACGCGCATACTCAATTTCGGTGGCCAGTGCCCTGAGGGCGGCTGCGATACTCTCCAGGTCCCTGAGCCTGGCTTCCAGCTGCAACGACAGCAGCTGCCCGGTGACGATACCGGAGACGACGATGACGCCCAGACCCACCAACTTCAGCAAAGCCTCTGCACCCCTTCCAGGGTTCCCGGACCATTCCGGCGACTCAGAATCACCGCTCTGTGAAATGCCTTCTCCGAGAGGAGTTCTCCGACATGGGGACGCCTGAGGACCTCATCGGGGTCTCGCCCATGAGCCGTTGCCACCACGACCACCCCCGCACTGACTGCCTCCCAGACTGCCGAAACATCTGCCTCGCGCCCCAGTTCGTCGGTGACCAGCACATCCGGACCCATGGAACGCAGAAGCATCAGCATGCCCTCAGCTTTCGGGCAGCCGTCGGCAACGTCCGTCTGCATCCCGACATCGAACAGGGGCCGGCCCCGGTGGCAGGCAGCGACCTCAGACCGCTCGTCCACCAACCCCACCCTACAGCCCGGCAGGCCATGGCCCGGTAGTCCGTCCGACATCACCCGTACCAGGTCCCTCAGCAAAGTGGTCTTGCCACAGCCGGGCGGGGACACGATCAGAGTGTGACACCATCGGCCTTTTTCGCGGATAGCGCGGACCACCGGTACAGCTATCCCCCGCAGTTGGCGACCACGCCGGATGTTGATACCTCCGGGATGGATCACACGGACCACCCTGCCGTCCTCTGCGAGGACCTCCCCGGTGACCCCTACCCTGTGCCCTCCAGGAAGAGTGAGGAAACCCCTCGCGATGTCCTCCTCGAGAGCGTATGCCGAACCCCCGGTCATGAGACTGATCGCCCGAACAAGATCCTCGCGTTCCACGAGAAGGGCTCGTTCACACTCGACCCCGACCGTACCGTCGGCGCTGACCGGAAGAAACTCCTCACCTACCTGGATCCCCAGGGGTCGCCCCGCCCGCAGTCGGATCTCCTCCCAGTTGCATACCGCGGAGAGATTCTTAAGAGCTCGTCGAAGGTTCGATGGTAGGTACTCGAGCACCCGTGCTGTTTCATCCCGAGCCTTGGGTCCCTCGAATGGCGTGGTCTTGACTGACAAAGGCGATCATCCCCCAGGTTGTCCTTTGCTACAATATCTATGGCCGGTCGGTGGACATTATGACAACAACGGAAGGGTCACTCCCTCCTGAAGAGCATCGATCGGGTGAGGGAGAACGGTGCTACCCGTGCACCGTACCGCCGTGAGCGCACAGGGCCGAGGTAATGGTGATGAGATGGCTTCAGCCTGGCAAGAAGGGGCTGTGTCTGGTCGTCAGACCACCGAGTCAGACCTCGATAGCGTCCGCGGCACCCGGTGTACGGATACGTTTGAAAACCGTCCAATCTCCTGGATATCTCAAGGGGGAGCCGAGGCGGGAGTCGACCGCCCCTGGATGCTAGTCGGCCAGTATGCGCTTCGCTCCGCATTCGGCGCCCCGAACTCAGGGTGTCACGTGGAGAAGGGAGTCCAACATGGTAGGGAGATCCCGAAGCGGCGAGTCGACGCACTGTGGTTGCACCTCAACAGCCAGGGGCGGTCCTCCTCTGGGAGAGGACCGCCCCCGGGCTGAGTCTCTAACGTGCCGGCATCACTCGACGATGATGGCTCTTATGAGACCGTCGGTGTTCTGGATCATGCCCACCACGTCCCCGGGCTCCAACTCGCCCGGCTCCATGGGTGTGACCGGATGGCCCCCGACGGACCTCCTGATGATGACGTCGTCCGCCATTGCGACCTCACCGCCCACGTCGACGCTACCAGAATCCATGTGCTGCTCGATGTGCAGTGTCCGCCCCTGCACCTTCAGGATTTCGCCGTAGATGAAGATCTCACCCCTTCTGGGATCCGCGGGCTCGATCTCATCGTCCCCGTCCACCATGATCTTACGCACCAGGCCCTTCAGGTTGCCCTCACCGTGCAGAATGAGACCGCCCGTCTGCCCGACGCGGAGATCCTCGGGGCGGGCCTTCACCTCTGAGCTGTGACCGCTGACGTAAACCCTCACGTCTGCGGCCAGGCGGAGCTGACTGTCGACCTCGACGCTACCAGAATCCATGTGCTGTTCGATGTGAATGAGCCTTTGATCAAGGTCCAGACCCACTATCTCGAAGTAGACGAACACCTCGCCCCTGGTGGGATCGGCGGGCCCGGACGGATCGGCGGCCTCGAGATCATCGTAGATCACCCTGTGCACCAGGCCGTCACCGCCCACGTTCATGCCCACCACATGTCCGACCTTCAGATCCGCCCGAAAGGCCGCAACCTCCTCGTCCCCGCGGTTGGCGTAGACGAGGGCGTCCGCCGCCAGGGTGACTTCTCCGCCGACGTCAACGCTGCCCGAATCCATGTGCTGCTCGATCTGAAGGTTCAACCCGTCGATGGATAGAATCTCACCGTACACGAAGAAATCCCCTTCCGAACCCGCTGGTTTGTCGGTTTCCTGCGGCTGGACAGAATCCCCTTCCCTGGCCTCAAGCAGCGCCGAGCACCCCGCTACGGCGATCGACAGTAGGACTACCCCTGCTATCAGAAGGATCTGCTTCTTACCCGTGAACATGTGCCCATCCCCTTCCCTTGCTCTCTGCGTCTCTGTCATTCACAGTGTAGCCGGCACTAGCTACAGGACTTTGCTCTAACTGTGAAAAGACTGTTAAATCCAGAGGATACGTCAGGTAGGTGATGCCCTCAATGACGGGTGCCTGAGGCCACCGCCCCCAGAAAGCACGAGGGCTACGACCCGAGCGAAACTCGAGGGCGGGCGGGGCGGCGCCTTTGGGCCACCGCCCCGCTGGGGTCTACATGGGGTCTATGGGGAACACGGGGCGTCGAATGCGGCGAAATTCGAAGCGGTCCAGGTTGGGACTGCTGAGACCGGGACCATCAACCTCAACGATCTCGGCAGCTATGGGCTCGTAGGACGCACGGTAGTGTACGGACGACTTGAGAACCACTATGTGCCGATGCAGCGGGTCAATACCCACGGAGCGGGGTGCCTCGGGATCGACGGGTTGGAGCCGCTTGTCATTGATGATGATCTCCACTCCGCCCGAGACCACCACTGCGGTTCTGCCCAGCGAGGACGTCAGTCCCGTGGACATCGGCCCGCGGTGTACGAAGCGGCCGTCGGAAAGGAGCCTCACTTCTCCCCGCACATGGACAGGATCACCGTGCGCATCGTCGATCTTACCGCCCACGGGAGCATCGAAGACACCACCTACCCCGGCGGTGAATGCGATCCGGGCTGCCTCGGGATCAGGTATTGTCACCACCGCTGCATCCCGGGCATCCTGATCGACAAGAGCCCTCAGAATCTCGGTGCCGTCACCGGATGCACCTCCACCGGTGTTGTCTGCGACATCGGCGAGGATCACCGGCCCTTTCGGTCTCTTTATCGCGTACTCCACAGCCTCGGCGGGTTTCATCATGTCCCTGGCGAAATCGCGCCGCATGCCCCAGGCCGCATCGGCCAGCTCCTGGGCGATGCGCCGTGCCAGGTCGGGGTCTGCATCGGTGGTGGCCAAGAAAGCCAGGCCTGCTTCCTCGATGTCCGAGTACACGAAACCGCCGTACACGCTCACGTTGATCACACCGGGCTCCTCTTCCCAGGCGAACGCCCTCTCCATGAGCGACTTGATTGGTCCCCAACCGGTTCGTGCCGGCACCACGCCCGGCGCAACCGGTGGGCGCACCACCACGCTCACCGGCGAGAACTCCTCCTCGAATAATCCCTTCATGAACCCGGCGGCCTCGAGGGCCCTATCCCAGCCGTCCACATGGGGATAGGTGTTGTAGCCGAAGAGGCCATCGGCGTGAGAAACCATGGCGTCCGTAAGATTAGCATGGTAATCCAGGGTGCATGCCACGGGCACGTGCGGACCCACCAGCTCGCGAACCCTCCGGAGAATATCACCCTCGGCATCGGGGACATCCTCGGTGACCATGGCACCATGCAGGGCGAGGAGCACACCGTCCACGGAACCCGCCCGTCGTATTCCACCCAGCAGCTCCTCGAGGAGCTGCTCATAGGCCCGGGTGCGGACCCATCCGGACGGCACCGCGGAGGCCGCAACCGTCGGTATGACTTGGGCTCCCATGTCCCCTGCGTACTGTATGAAACCTCCCAGGGGCGTTCTCGTAGCTGCGAAACGCTCGAGGATGTCTGCGCCCCGAAGGTAAGATCGGGCGGAGAAATGATGAAGGTCCGTACGAATGGGACTGAAAGAGTTCGTCTCATGGCTTATCTGACCGATTACAAGTCGCTTTGGCTGCACTATCTCTCATCCCCTCTCAGGTCACCGACGGCGCAGAACTCGTCCCGCATGCACGCCCAGGTGTTCACCGTCGCGCACGGTCTCCTGTCCATTGACGAAGACGCGGTGCATACCCGTCGGGTAACAAAACGGTTCGGTGTAGGTGGCCTGGTCCGCCACTACCTCGGCATCGAAAAGCACCACATCGGCCTTCATGCCCGGGCGCAGGAGGCCGCGGTCGTGCAGACCCATTCGGTGTGCAGGCATCGAGGTCATCTTGCGGATGGCATCAGCGAGTCCCACCGTTCCCTTCTCCCTGGCGTACAGGCCCAGGACCCGGGAGAAGGTGCCAAAAGCCCGGGGATGGGGCTTGCCTCGCGCCAGCGGACCCTCGGCTGAAACAGCGCTGGAGTCCGAACCGATCATGATGGCCGGGTGCGACATGATTCGTTCGAGATCCTCATCACCTATGGTGAAATACACCACCCCCACCCGGCCCTCGCATTCCGCCAGGATGTCGAAGGCGGTGTCAAAGGGGTCCTGCTCCCGATCGACGGCTATGTCCGACACCGAGCGGCCCTCGAGGTCCTCCTGACAGCAGCGGGTGATCAGCGTGTTCTCCCAGCCCACGCCCCTGTGAAGGCTGACCCATCCCTGTGTACCCTCGAGCATGTCACGCCTGATCTTGGCCCGCATCTCTGGATCCCCTAGCCGCGTCCTCAGTTTCTCAGCACCTCCCACGTGAGCCCAGGGAGGCAAATACGCGCCGAGTCCGGTTGCAGAGGCGTTGTAGGGGTATTGATCGCCGGTGACGTCAACACCCTGCTGCCGGGCATTGTCGAGCAACTCAAGGAGATCTGAGCTCGCGCCCCACATGTGACGCCCCATGGCCTTGACGTGGGAGACCTGGACCGGCACGTTCGCCAGTCGACCGATCTCAAGGGCCTCACGAAAGGCGTCCAGAAGGGTGTCGTTCTCGCCGCGTATGTGGGTAGCATACAGCCCACCGTATTCACTCACCACGTCAGAAAGGCTGACCAGTTCGTCGGTGTGCGCGTAGCTGCCGGGTACATAGATGAGCCCGGTGCTCAGCCCGAAGGCTCCATCCTCCATGGCCTGCCTGGTCAGGCACCGCATCTGATCCAACTCTTCGTCATCAGGCTCCCGATCCACGAAACCCATGACCGATCCCCGTAGAGTGCCCTGACCCACCAGGGGCAGCACGTTCACGCTGACTCTGGATTCCTCCAGGCAGTCAAGGTACTCGGCCATCGACCGCCACTCAAAATCCACCCCGGCCTCCTCGGCGCGGGCTCTCAGGTACTCCACTGAACGATCCGTGACCGGTGCGAGGGATGTTCCGCAGTTTCCGATCACGTTAGTGGTTACACCCTGGCGGACGTGAGAGTGGGCAGCACCCTCGATGAGGAGGGGCATGTCCGAATGTGTGTGGATGTCGATGAATCCAGGAGCTGCCGTCAGTGCACACGCATCAATTTCCTCCCTCGCTGAAGCTGTCCTCAGGTCACCGACGGCCTCTATGGTATCACCGGTGACACCTATATCGGCCGTGATCCACGGGTTGCCTGCACCGTCAAACACCCTTGCCCTTCTGATCAAGATATCAAAAAGCATACCAGCCTCCTTCACAGGATCTTGTCAGGATTCAAAATGCCCGCTGGATCGAAGATGTCCTTGATACCCCGCATCAGCTCCAGCTGGACGTCGTCAGTGTAATGACGGAAGTGAGACCGGCGCGAATGACCGATCCCGTGTTCGCCGCTGACCAGTCCCCCCAGCCTGGCGGCCTCTTCGTACAGCATGTCCATCGTTCGTCCCTTACGCCTCCCCCACTCCTGCTCACAGAGTCCATCCCGCACCATGAATATGTGTATGTTGCCGTCTCCGGCGTGACCGAAACTCTCAAGGCGAATCCCCACCTCCGCGGACACCCGGTCAGCATGAAGTACCATTTCAGGTATGCGGGCTCGGGGAACCACCACGTCACACTCGTCGATCTCGTTGTCCGTCTTGATGGCCTCTATGAAAGCCCCCCTGGCATCCCACAATGCATCCTGTCTCTCAGCCGTATCAGCGATGAGGGCATCCAAGGCTCCCTCGTGAAGGCACAGATGGGCGGCGGCTTCCATCTGCGCGGCGAGCTCTTCACTCGACGTCCCGTCGAATCTCAGTAGTAGGTACGCCGGTGCACTGCTGTCGGGAAAGGGCTTCCCCAGGTACTTCTCGGAGGCCTCGATCACGCCCCTCCGCATGAACTCGACGGCCTGGGGCATGATTCCTGCCTCGGCGAACTTGGGAACGGTACCTATGGCCTCCTCCAGGGACTCGAAGGGAACGAGCAAGGACGATAGCAGGGGCGGCTTGGGAAGAAGTCTGACGGTGATCTCAGTGACAACGGCCAGGGTGCCCTCGCTTCCTATTATCAGGTGCATGAGCTGGTATCCCGTGGAGTTCTTGGCCACCCGTCCGCCCAGGCGGAGGACGTCCCCCCCTGAGAGGACCACCTCCATACCGCGGATATGATCCCGAGTGACTCCGTACTTCACGGCCCGCATACCTCCCGCATTGGTGTTGACATTTCCTCCGATACTCCCGCTCTTTTCGCCAGGATCCGGGGCATAGAACAACCCCTCGGCTTCTACGGCCTCGGAAAGCTCCATGAGCGTTACTCCGGGCTGCACGCGGGCCACCATGTTCGCGGGGTCGATTTCGACGATATCTTTCATCACCGATAGATCCATCAGGATACCACCGCGGACCGCGACGGCACCACCCATGAGGCCTGTGCCCGAACCCCTGGGTGTGACCGGTATGCAGCGTTCGCTGCAGTGGCGCAGAACCCCGGATACTTGCTCTGTCGTACTCGGCCTGACCAGCACATCAGGCCAGGCACTCACCGGAGCCATCTCATCATGGGTAAACTCCTCCGGAATGGACTCTCGCTGAAGGAGCGCCTTTGCCCCAACAATCTCCGTCAGGCGCAGCACATCATCCCTGGTCACAGGCTGAAAGGACATGCGGATCGCCCCTCCTCTCTATGGCATCGAGAGCCGCCGGTATTACCTCGTAGAGGTCTCCAACCACGGCATGGTGGGCTACGTCGAATATGGGAGCATCCTCGTCGGAGTTGATGGCCACTATCAGTTCACTCGAACGCATGCCGGCGACGTGCTGGATGGCACCGTGGATTCCGCAGGCGATATACAGTCTCGGTCGGACTGTACGACCGCTGAGGCCCACCTGGCGGGTGCTTGCAAGCCATCCCCGCTCCACCAGGGGCCGGCTGCATCCCAGCATACCACCCAGGGCATCGGCCAGCTTCTCCAGCATGACAAGGTCTTCACGCTGGCGGACCCCCCTGCCCGCCGCGACGATCACATCGGCATCCGCAACGGTTTCTCCGGGGGGAGCGGGCTGAACTCCCACTACGCGTGAGCGGTATTCACCGGGTGAGAACCTGCAGATCTCGAGTCGTCCCCGGGGATCTCCCACCGCCCCCGCGGGCGGCATGACACCGGGCCGCACCGTCGCCATCTGGGGCCTGCCCGTGGGCGTCACGATGGTAGCCATGATGTCTCCACCGAAGGCGGGCCTTGTCTGAAGGAGCCTACCACCGGTGGTCATCTGAAGGGAAGTGCAGTCGGCCGTGAGGCCGGTGCGCAGGCGGACGGCCAGCCTGGGTGCCAGGCCGCGTCCCGCGGGGGTCCCCGCCATCAACAGCACCGCCGGCCTGGCCCTGCTCACTGCGTTCTCCAGGGCATCGGTGAAGGGCTCGGGGCGAAAATGCTCCAGATCCTGGTGGTCATATACCGATACGGTGTCCGGCCCCAGGCGAAGTAGATCCCGGGCCAGATCCGTGCATTCAAAGCCGCACACCACACAGTGGACAGTCGTCTTGGCAGAAGATGCGAGCCGTCTCGCCTCACCGAGGAGTTCCGACGTGACCGGCTGGATCCGTCCGCTTGATATCTCAGCAACCACCATGATCCCCTGATGTCCGTCCCCGAGCGGCCCCTCGTCCTCGACCACGTACACCGCACCCCTGGGACACTGATCCTCACAGATCGGGCACGCCCGGCAGTTGTCGGTGAAGCCAGCCCTGTCGTCTTCAACTACGATGCCGTCGAAAGGACACACCTCTACACAGAGGCCGCAGCCGTCACACAGACCTGCATCTATCTTCAGCCTGCTCATAAGAACCTCAGCTCCCCCAGCTTCGCAGCTAATCTGCGGCCCAGGTGATCAGGATCTCCACGCCAGGTCTCCCGTTCGAGCTCCGGCTCCGGAGAAAAGACCCGGTCCACCCGGGTGGGCGAACCCTCGAGCCCGAAGTAGGTCGGCCCGCCACCCTCCAGGTCAGCCCTGCTCCATAGGGGTATTTCGTGTCCCTGTGTTGCCAGCCGACGTCGGAATGACGGAAGGCGCGGCTGGTTGAGGTCCCGCGTCACCGTGAGAAGGCATGGCAGCTCCAGCCGCAGAGCCGCCTCTTCACCCCCAAGGTCTGTGACGACCTCGATAACCCTGCTCCGGACCGTCACTATCCTGTTCACATACGATACATGCGGTATGCTCAAAAACTCCGCCACCCCGGGACCCACCTGGGCAGTGTCCCCATCGGTGGTCTGCATGCCGCACAGGATCATGTCGTGGTTCAACCGGGAGATCGCCCTGGCCAGGGTGTAGCTGGTGGCGAGGGTGTCAGCACCGGCAAAGCCCGGATCGGACAGGAGAACAGCGGTATCAGCTCCCATCCATAAAGCCTCGCGGAGGACCTCCTCGGCCTGGGGTGGCCCCATACTGACAGCAGTGACGGTGCCTCCCAGCTGGTCCCTCAACGCGAGTGCTGCTTCCAGAGCGTGCAGGTCGTACGGGTTGGTCTGCGATGCGACTCCTTCTCGCACCAGGTTCCCCGTTTCGGGATCCACTTCCACCTCACCCGTACGCGGAACCTGTTTCACACACACTACCAGATCTATGATCCATCACCGCCTTCCGGTCGAGCCGATCGGGACTCCCCTCATACGCATTTCTGCTACTGCCCTCAGCATCCTCCTACCTCCCTCGAATTGCCGAGGTTGACCATCCAGTGTACCGGGGTTATCATCGTCACAAAAGGGACCCGGGGAGGGGTTCATCCCGTGCGCGACCAGACGGGCAACAAGCAAGCTGCACCTGCTTCATACTTCGCTGAGACGGCTGACGGATATGACGCGTGGTACGACACGGAGCGCGGGCGCTTCGTGGATGACATTGAGACGGATCTGGCCTTCGGACTTCTGCCCCCTCACCCAGGATGGCATGTCTTGGATGCAGGCTGCGGCACCGGAAATTTCTCCTTCAAGCTCGCCGAACGCGGCTGCTCGGTCACCGGAGTGGACGTCTCACCCCACATGCTCCGGGTGGCCCTCGAGAAAACAGGGGCCGACACCCCGGTGAGATTCTGTCAGATGGACATCGGTGAGCTTCAACTGCAGGATGAAACCTTCGATGCCGTCTACTCAATGGCGGCCTTCGAGTTCATCTTTGACCGGGGGCGCGCTTTCTCGGAGCTGTGGAGGGTGCTGAAACCCGGTGGAAAGCTGCTCATCGGTACGATAGCCGGTGACAGCCCGTGGGGTCATGCCTACCGACGTGCTGCTGAGGAGGATCCGTCCAGCGTGTTCAGGCATGCCGACTTTCCCACACGGACGGAGATCGAGGAACTCGACCGGGACCACATGGTGTCCAGCGATGAATGTCTGTTCATCCCTCCCGATGCACCGGGCACGGAGTTCAACCCCCGTCGAGAAAAGGAACTGGAATCCTCCCGCACGGGCGGATTCTTCTGCGTCGTGTGGGAAAAACCCACGGCACCAAGGATCGGATGCCAGTTTTCCCTGTACCCCCTGGCCGGAGGCCGGGAACCCCCAGGGCATGTCATCTCCCGGGCCGTTCGAATCATCAGCCGCAGCACTGAGGCCCGCGTCAACCCCATGGGCACCATCGTCACCGCTGATCCGGGTGTCCTCGGTGACCTGGTGACGAACGTGACCACTAACCTCTCTGACCGGGACACACCCTTCGCCCTGGTCTGCACCCTGTCCAACGTATGTGGGGTGCCCACCCGCGAGGATGGTGATGAACCTGGAGGATGTGAAGCGTAGGGCGGTGATCGTGGCGGGGGGCGGTGAACCTCCGGGGTCTTCATCCCACCGCTATATACTGGATCTGCTCGGGCCCGAGGATACTATCGTTGCGGCGGACGGAGGGGCCGAGGTAACGTTGCGCCTCGGCCTGAAGCCCCGGACTGTGATCGGGGATTTGGACTCACTGAGCGAGACATTCCTCGACCGGCTTCAGGACAGGACGGGAGCGGAGATCGTTCGCTTTCCCTGTGACAAGGATAAGACCGACGGACAGCTGGCCGTCGAGTACGTACTCCATGAATGCCCTGGGATAAGGGAAATCATCGTGTGCGGTGCTCTCGGCGGCCGCATGGACCACGGCCTAGCCCTGGTGCTGTTTGCCGCCGAGATGGCCAGGAAGCGGCCACACGCCCCCCCGATCATCCTGACCGACGGCCGCCAGCGAGTCCAGGCCTTCGCATCGGAGATCACCGTAAATGGCACGCCCGGAGACACGGTATCATTCATACCGCTGACTCCGACGGTGACGGGCGTTTACCTTGATGGTTTCCGGTACCCCCTGGCCGGTGCCAGCCTGTCCTGGGGCCAGACGCTGGGCGTCAGCAACGTTCTACAGTCAACAAGGGCTCGGGCATCGATCCGCGGAGAAGGCATCCTCCTGTGCCTTCAGGAGCTGAGTGAGTAGTTCTCTTGCTCCCTGTTCCTGAACCATGCCCCTTCGGTGAGCCCCGCCCGCAGTGCGAAGGTCGCCGCCCGGCGCAGGTTGCGCCCGATGTTGCCGCGTGTGTGTCCGTCGCTACCCAGGGTCACACAGCAACCGCCACGCTGCCGATATTCAGCGAGGATATTCACCGAGGGATATGCCTCGCCGGGCGGCTGACGAAAGCCGGAGGAGTTTACTTCCAGAAGGCTCCCCTGGTCGACGACACGCTGAAGGATCCCCCCGACCCGGGGCCAGAGCTCTGAACCTGGACTGAGGCCGCCGACCCTCCTCCCCGCCGACGACGTCAGCCAGGGACCGAACCGCTTCGGTAGGTCGAAGTGGCCCACGACATCGATGTCAATGCTCGACAGCATCTCCTCCAGGATGTTGAGATAGGCACCGTAGTACTCAACCCCGTTCTCGTCCTCGCAGGCATCATAGCAGTAGTTGACCCCATCGACCACGTGAACCGACCCCAGGACGAATTCGAAGGGAAACTCGGTGAGCAGCGCCGTTATGTCCCGTGCGAAACCGGGATAGTAGCCGACCTCAACGCCGACGGCTATCTCCAGGGCCTCCCGGTAAGAGGTTCTCAGCTCGTCGATCCTGGCGAACCACTCCTCGATTTCCCCCGGCGACGGCACCACGTCCCCAGGGGCAAACTCCACGTGGTCGGTGAAACACACACCCTTCAAACCTCGACTAATCGCAGCACGGCACAGATCGTCAGGCGAAACCCTGCTGTCCGGCGAGTAAGCGCTGTGAACGTGGCAGTCATAGAGATCCACGCTGTGGCCTCCCTCGGGCGAATATCATTCCCCTGTTACTCGCTCCACGTACTCACCCGAGCGGGTATCTACCCGGATAACGTCACCTTCATTGATGAACAAGGGAACAGCGATCTCCACCCCTGTCTCCAGCCCCGCCGGCTTCGTGCCTCCGCTCACGGTGTCACCCCTGAGACCCGGCACGGTATCGACGACCTCGAGGTCCACGGTCACCGGTAGATCCACTCCGACCGTCTGGTTCCTGAAAGTCATGATCCGTACTTCTATGTTTTCCTTGAGAAAACGCACTGCGTCACCGAGCTGTTCCTCCGGGAGAGCAGTCTGCTCATAGGTGTTAACATCCATGAAATAGTAGAGGTCGCCGTCGCGGTACAGGTACTGCATGCGCCGCTTATCCAGGTGGGCTGTGGGCACCTTCTCACCGGCACGGAATGTTTCCTGGGTGATGGCACCGGTCATCAGGTTCCTCATCCTGGTCCGAACGAAGGCGGGGCCCTTACCGGGCTTGACGTGCTGACTCTCCATGATCTGATATATCGTATCGTCTATCTCCACGGTCAAACCGGGTCGGAAATCATTGGTCGATATCATGACTCTAGCACCACCAGCTCCTTGCTCACTGAAGTTAGTATCTCGCAGCCGCTCTCCGTAACTACCACCAGGTCCTCGATCCGCACCCCGCCCCAGCCGGGGATATATATTCCGGGCTCCACGGTGACCACCATGCCGCACTCCAGCTCCCTATCTCCCCGCCGCTGACTGAGCGACGGTCCCTCGTGAACAGCCAGGCCGACTCCGTGGCCCAGCCCGTGTCCGAAGTACTCCCCGTAGCCGGCCCCATCGATGATGTCTCGCGCCACCGAGTCCACCTCCCGCCCCGTCTGACCGGGAGCCACGTGGGCTACCGCGGCCTCCTGGGCGCCCAGAACCGTATCGTAAACCTTCCTCTGCTCCTCGTCCGCCCTGCCTACGACCACGGTGCGCGTTGCATCGGAGCAGTAGCCCTTGTATCTCGCCCCGTAGTCAAAAGTGATGAAGTCACCCTCCTGCACGATCTTCTCCGAAGCCCGCCCGTGGGGAAGGGACGACCTGGCACCCGAGGCGACGATGAGCGGGAACGAGAGTCCCTCCGCACCCATGCGCCGCATGCAGAACTCCAGGTCGAGAGCAATGTCCTCCTCGGCCCGGCCGGGAGCAACAGCGGGCAGAATCTCCTCGAGGGCCCGATCAGCGATGGCCGCAGCTTCTTTCATGACCGCGAGTTCTTCGTCATCCTTGATCAGCCTCAGCTGTTCCACCATCTGGGTGGTGGGAACCCACTCAACGGATGATACATGCTCTGATATGCGCCTGTGTCCATCAAAGGTAACCTGCTGAGCCTCGAAACCCACCCGGTTGATTCCCCGCTTCTCGAGGGTTTCGCTCAGTGTCTCGTACGGGTCGCTGGCGGTGGGCACAATACTGCAGTCAGGAGCCTCGCTCTGGGCCTGCTGGGTATACCGCGAATCTGTGAGCAGACATGCACCCTCCGTGTCCACCAGGAGCATTCCCGCAGAACCCCTAAACCCTGTGAGGTACCTTCTGTTGGCGGCGTCCGTCACCAGTATTGCACCGAGATCCTCCGCCTCTAGCCTTCGCACCAGGCCCCTGAGTCTATCATTCATCCCGGATACTCCTCCCGTTCTACCGGTGCAGGTCCGCAGGTGAGGCGGATTCCATTCCCGGACGAAAAGTGATCCTCCTTGTTTCCCTCAGCCCAGCTCCGGATAGAGGGGAAATGCATAGCAGATGTCCCTGACTTCGGCCCGAACCTGCGCGAAGGTCTCCTCATCGTCCTCCGATGCACACACGGTGCGGTGGACTAGGTCCGCGACCACGTCCATCTCCTGTTCCTTCATGCCCCGGGAGGTCAGCGCCGGCGTGCCTATCCGGATACCGCTGGTGACGAAGGGACTCCGCGTGTCGAAGGGTATGGTGTTCTTGTTCACCGTAATGTTCACCAGGTCGAGCCGCTCCTCCGCCTCCTTGCCCGTGACATCCGTTCCGCGAAGGTCCACCAGCATCAGGTGGGTGTCCGTTCCATCCGACACCAGCCGAAGCCCCCTATCCATCAGTCCCCTGGCGAGAGCGCGGGCATTTGCCAGGACCTGTTGCTGGTACTCGCGGAATGCCGGCTGCAAAGCCTCCCGGAAGCAGACGGCCTTGGCGGCGATGATGTGCATCAGCGGCCCTCCCTGTATCCCGGGGAAAATCGCTTTGTCGACCTGGGCGCCCAGGTCCTTGTCGCGGGTGAGTATGAGGCCGCCCCGTGGCCCCCTCAGGGTCTTATGGGTGGTGCTGGTGACGAAGTCCGCATGGGGTAGTGGGTTCGGATGCAGATCCACGGCAACCATGCCCGCGATATGAGCTATGTCGGCCAACAGGTACGCATCCACCGCCTCAGCGATCTCCCCGAAGCGAGCGAAGTCCAGAGTCCTCGGATAGGCCGATGCTCCTGCCACGATCATGTCGGGGTTGACCCGATGCGCCTGCTCCTCGAGGGCATCGTAGTCTACGGTCTCCGTATCACGGTCCACCTGGTAGCCTTGCACCTCGTACAGGGCACCCGAGAAGTTCACCGGGCTCCCGTGGGTCAGGTGTCCTCCGTGGCTGAGGTCCATACCCAGCATGGTGTCGCCCGGCTGGAGAACGCTGAAATACACTGCCATGTTGGCCTGGGAACCGGAGTGGGGCTGAACGTTGACATGGGCGGCACCGAACAGCTGAGCTGCACGCTCTCGGGCCAGGTTCTCAGCCACGTCAACGTACTCGCATCCCCCGTAGTATCGACGGCCCGGATATCCCTCGGCGTACTTGTTGGTGAGCACCGTGCCCGCCGTCTCCATGACCGCAAGACTGACGAAGTTCTCCGAGGCGATGAGCTCGAGGTTTTCTCGCTGCCTCCCCAGCTCCTGTACGATAGCATCGTGGATCTCTGGATCAGACTGCCTTACGCTGTCCCACATGGGAATTCTCCTCTCATCTGGCGATGCTCCTACCGTGGCAGCATGTGGATGGGCGCACCCATACCCACGTGGGCGGCCTCCATCACCGCCTCGGACAGGGTGGGATGTACATGCACGGCGTGACCGAGCTGTTCAACTGTCATGCCCGTCTCAAGTGCCAGCACGCCCTCGTGTATGAGAAGCGGGGCCTCGGCACCCAGAATGTGCATACCCAGCACCCGCCGCGTCTGGGCATCAAAGACTATCTTCACCATGCCGTCAGTATCGCCGGTGGCAACGGCCTTACCCAGAGCTGCGTAGGAAAACTTGGCCACCTCAACGGATGGATAGGTCTCTGTTGCCTCATCTTCATGGAGTCCGACCCCCGCAGCCTCCGGAAGGGTGAACGCCACGTCGGGTAGGGTGTTCGGATCGAGGGTCCTGGGCTCTCCGTACAGCGATTCCGCGGCCACCAGCCCCTCGGCCGTGGCGACATGGGCCAGCATCATACCGCCGATTGCATCCCCGATGGCGCAGATATCGGGGTTGCTGGTGACCATGTACTCATCGACGGTGATGGCCCCCGCCTCCGTCTCTATGCCCAGCTCATCAAGGGGCAGCTGTTCGATGTTCGGCTTGCGCCCGGCGGCATTGAGCACCAGTGATGCTTCGGCCTCCTTTTCCTGGCCGCGCTGTTCATACACGACCCGTTTCATTGGTCCGTCTCCCCGGATCTCCTTAACAGGTGCGTCTACCAACACGGTGATGCCGCTGCGCCGGAGCACGGGCCGGATGCGCCTGGAAATCTCGCCATCGAGGTACTTGAGCAGCTTCGGGTTACGCCCGAGGACGGTGACCTCGACTCCGAAGGCGTTGAATATACATGCAAACTCCAGCCCTATGACATTTCCACCCACCACGATGATGCTATCGGGCAGCTCCTGGAGCTCCAGGGCCTGTCGTGATCCTATGACTCCCGGAAGATCTATTCCCGGTATCGGCGGTATGACCTGGGTGGAGCCCACGGCCAGCAGGAGTTTCTTCGCCTCCAGGACGAGGGCGTCCCCGTCGTCCCCCTGCACACTAACCCGGTTGGAGCTCTGCACCCTGGCCAGGCCTTCATATACCTGCACTCCATTGCCATCCAGGAGCTGGCGCACCCCACCCCGGAGCCGCTGCACCACCTCGTCCTTCCTGGCCACCATCCTCGCCACGTCGAATTCGTAGGATGGGATGTCGATACCGTGCTCGCTGCCGCCCTGTATTCCCTGCAGGATCTTCGCCGTCTTGAGGAAGGCCTTGGTCGGAATACATCCCTCGTTCAGGCACGTGCCGCCGAGGTACCTCTTTTCAACCAGGGCGACCCGGGCCCCCAGCTGGGCGGCACGGATCGCGGCCGGATAGCCTCCCGGACCTCCACCTATTACCACCAGATCGAAAATGGTTCCATCATCTGCCATAGCATAAACCCTCCCATGTCATTCACCGGGCACGGTTCCATTCATCCGTGCCGTACTTATCTCGGATCAACTCCTCAACGCGACGCTTCTCCACCGCGGTGAGGCCACCGCGCTCGAAGGAGACTCCCAGTGTCTCCTCGAATCCCGTCTGAAGCGCCCGGGCAAGGGAACAGTAGTCGATCGGTTCGCTGCTGACCTCGTTGAGGCCCGCGGCCTTACTCTCAAGGGTCCTGAGTACCCTGCCGCGGACGGCATCAGAACCGAGGTTGAGACAGTCCACCACCGCAGCACGGTCCAACTCGAGAGGCACGGAACCATGCTGCAGCAGTACTCCCCTCTGCCTCACCTGGGCACTGCCCACCACCTTGCGGCCGTCGACGGCCAGCTCGTGAGGGGTTGCACTGTCAAAACATGCCGCCGAGCTGAGCTGCCGCTCCCGCCTGGTCACACGACGGACCTCTGTAAGCTCCGCATCCACTCCGAGGCATCTCAGCCCACTGAGCAGAGACATGCTGAGCACTTGATAGGTCTGCAACACTGATCCCTTCAGAAGCCCCTGGGACACTACGACTGCGTAAGTCAACTCATGTTGATGCAGCACCGCTCTGCCTCCCGTCGGACGCCGAACCCAGTCAAAACCGTGGCGGCGGCAGCCATCCTCGTCCACTTGCCCGGCATGAGACTGGAAGTAGCCGATGGTCAGCGCCGGGGGATCCCAGCCGTACAGGCGGAGAACGGGCGGGCTGTCCCCCGAGGCATGAGACATCAACAGGGACTCATCCACGGCCATGTTCTCGGCTCCCGGGCGCCGCCCGCTGCATATGAGCCTCCACCGCCGCCCCTCCCTGGGCAGCGTCGCGAGGTCAAAGGTCAAGTCTCCGCCACCTCCAGGTCCGCGGCCGCCGGGAACATGCCCGTCTCCATCAATGCGCGGCGGACTTCCCAGGGCTCGGGCGGCCGGGGGTAGTTATAGGGTACCCTACCGGGTCGTTCATTGTAGTATGGACGGTTGCATCCGGCACACCCACTCGTCTGAAAGGGCATCCCCCAACGGAGAACTTCGGGCTTAAGGACCCCAGCTGCTATATGCGCTATTTTCCCACGTTCATCGAAGACGATATCCCCGCGCCTCGCCGCTCTTTGCGCGATGAGATGAGCAGCCAGCTGCACGCGGCGATAGGAGGCCATACAGGGCTGGCGACGATCCTCCAGGGGCGTACCGGGCACAGGTGTGAAGGCAAAGAGGCCGACGGTTACGCCCACATCCGTCATGATCTGAATCACGTCCACCAGATCCCTCTCCGTCTCCCCGAGCCCGACTATCAGGTGCGTGGATATGCGGCCGGAGTAAACCACAGCCAGGTCCTGCAACATCTCAATGCGTGCCAGCCAGTCCGCCGGCGAACGACCCTTGCATCGGGCAAAAACCTGTGGGCTGGCCGCATCCAGAGCAACTCCCAGCCTCTCAGCTCCCGCCGAAAAAAGGCGGTCAGCATCGCTCCGTGACCGGATGCCCATGTTGACGGACACCGGCACGGGTTCAGCTGAGCGGTGGAGTACGGCGAAGAACTCGCTGATCTGCTCACGGTACTGTCCCCCGTGGATCACCTGCACGCATGCACGCTGGATCCTGCCGTCACAATGAGCAGAAGCAAGGCGCGACACCACCTCATCTATCGGGTAGACAGGCCAGGTGACCCGGGAAAGCTGGCCGCGTGGTGTGTGACTGTTTCGCCCCTGGGCACAGAAGGTACACCCGTTGACGCACCTCTCTCCGACCATCAGGTGCGCCGTGGTGGCCTCAGCATCAACTCTGACGTCCCTGAGGCCGAGGGCCTGGGTGCTGCCGATAGACACTCTGATGTCCACGGATACCCTCTCTCCTCTCTCCTTTACCCACCATGTACCGCGGTCCTGAAAGCAGTGAGGTCCGAAAACGGGCCCCGTCTGCGGTGCAGCTTCAAGGCCGGATACAGGGCACAGCATTCGTCGCCCCAGCTGACCTGCACCTCGCTGTCGGGCCTCAACATGATTCTGCGAACGGCGGGAGTGGGTTGAACAAGAACGTCGAAATCGCAGGCCGCCGCCAGGAGATCCAGGGCCTGTCGGTACCCCCCGGACGGCCGCATACATCCCAGGTGCAGCTGGGTGTCGACGAGGGATGCCCTTGCATGCATCATGCACTCGAAAACATCATCAAGGTCGGGAGGCGAGGCCTCTGCCATGGGTGTCCCCGGCGTCGGTCTCAAAACGAGGAGCACCATGGCTTCGGGTTGGTCTTCAGCGAGGGCATCGATGAGCTCATATTCGCCACGGAGCCTGCCCCCGTCAAGGCCCACCACCACGTGTGGAATGATGCTCACGTCCGGATGGAGACGCTCCCTGAGAAGTTGATACGTGCTGAGATAGTCTCTAGCGGTTCGGTCCAGCCCCATCACCCGTCGAATAGTCTCATCGCAGCCTATCATGTCAAGGGAAATACAGTCAGCATACCGTGCAGCCATCTCGATTTCGACATCATCCGCCGATCCTACGTGAAGATTCAGTCTACCTATCCGGGACAGGGCACGCATGAGGGGCTCCGGGAGCGGGGGTATCCGTCCGGTGGCGTCGCATCCGCCGCTGATCAGCCAGCTGCGGGCGGTAACCCCGGACTTGATTCTGGCAGGCAGCTCCTCCATCGGAGTCATGCTCTCGAGATAGTGACCCCGGCAGTGGGCACAGTCGAGGCTGCAGCTGTGTCCGGTGGAGGAGACGGCCTCCGTGTTCTCCGGGAACACGAAGAGGATGGATGAGTGCGGCTGCAGACCCGCCTGCTCACGGTCTGCGAGGACCCGCCGCAGGTATCCGGCGCCCTGGAGCAGCTCAGCTGTCCTGCGATGCCGACCGGACTTCAGGTGATCGATAATCCGATCCAGGAGCGGCACGCGGGGTGCCGCTCCTGTCGTCGCTGTGGCTTCACTCATCACCGTCAACCTCTGGAGTCCACCGCACCACCGGATTACGTGAGGCAGTGACTTCATCGAGACGGCGAACCGGAGTGCTAACAGGTGCCTCGTGGAGGCTGTCAGGATCCTCTGCAGCCCTTTGAGCTATGAGTATCATCGCTTCTATGAACTGATCCAGGGCTTCCCTGCTCTCCGTTTCCGTCGGCTCTATCATCAGGGCTTCGTCGACGATGAGGGGGAAGTAGATGGTGGGTGGGTGAATGCCGTGATCGAGGAGCGCCTTGGCCACATCCAGGGTTGATACACCGTGCTCCCGCTTCAGGTCGCGCCCGGACAGCACGAATTCGTGCATGCACGTGCGGTCGAAGGCCAGGTAGTAGTGATCCTTCAGTGCCTCCTGCAGGTAGTTAGCGTTGAGCACCGCATCCTCGCTGACCCGCGTCAGGCCCTCGGCACCCAGGCTGCGCATGTAAGCGTAAGCCTTGACCACCACCCCGAAGTTGCCGTAGAAGGATCGAACCTGGCCTATGGATTCGGGCAGGTCATGATCCAGGTAGTATCTCTCGCCCTCACACCTCACCATCGGTACGGGTAGATAGGGCGCCAGCTCATCGGTGACCACAATGGGCCCGGAACCGGGGCCGCCGCCGCCGTGGGGAGCGCTGAAGGTCTTGTGCAGGTTGAAATGCACGATGTCAAAGCCCATGTCCCCGGGGCGCGAATAGCCCATGATGGCATTGGCGTTCGCACCGTCGTAGTAGAGGAGCCCGCCGCAGTCATGGACCATCTTGCTCACCCGATGGATGCCCTCATCATAAAGTCCCAGGGTGCTGGGGTTAGTCAGCATCAGTGCTGCTACCTGGTCATCGAGGATCTCCTCGAGGGCCTCAAGGTCAACCCCGCCGCGTTCATCCGAAGGCACCTCCACGGTAGTATATCCTGCCATCACAGCGGAGGCGGGGTTGGTACCGTGGGCTGAGTCGGGGATTATGACCTTTGCGCGGTCCTCTCCCTTTGCCTCGTGGTAGGCCCGGACCAGCATCAAACCGGCGCTCTCCCCGTGGGCTCCGGCCGCCGGCTGAAACGTCACGTGGCGGAGGCCGGATAATTCCTTGAGGTATTCGCCTGCATCGTAGAGGAGCTTTAGTGCCCCCTGGACCATGGTTTCAGGCTGATAGGGATGCAGGGCAGCGAACCCACTCAGCCGAGACATATCCTCGTTGACCTTGGGGCTGTACTTCATCGTGCAGGAGCCCAGCGGGTAGAAACCGGTGTCCACCCCGTGGTTCAGCTGCGACAGCCGCACGAAGTGACGCACCACGTCCACCTCGGAGACCTCGGGGAGTTCGGGGGCCTCCTCACGCAGCTCCTCCTCGGGCAACAGGTTTTCGATCGGCTCTTCGGGCACATCCAGCGGCGGCAGGGAGTACGCGGTTCGCCCGGGTGAACTCATCTCGAAGATCAGAGGTTCAACGACGGAGGTCTCCTCGACGGGGTTCTTCCGGCTCATGCTGATCCCTCCAACCGCTCAACGAAATCGTCGATCTCGGCCCTGGTCCTCTTTTCGGTAACCGCCACTAATAGGGAGTTGTCCATACCGGGGTAGAAACGTCCCAGGTCCAGCCCTGCCAGGATCCTGTGCTCCAGGAGGGCCTCTACGATCTCAGGAGCGGGTCGCTCGCACTCCACCACGAACTCCTTGAAGAAGGGCCTGTTATACTTGAGCCGGAAGCCATCGAGCTGGTCGATCGCCTTTGCCGCGTAATGTGCCTTCTGCAGCGACTGGGTAGCTACTTGACGCAGACCCTCCTTACCCATGAGGCTCAGGTAGACCGTGGCCGCCAGGGCATTGAGTGCCTCGTTGGTGCAGATGTTTGAAGTGGCCCGCTCACGGCGTATGTGCTGCTCCCTGGTCTGCATGGTCATGACGAAGCCGCGGCGGCCGTCGACATCCACCGTCTGACCGATCAAACGGCCGGGCATCCGGCGTATGTGTTTCGCATACGATGCGAAGAACCCGAGATAGGGTCCGCCGAAGCTCAATGGGTTTCCGAGGGGCTGCCCCTCGCCCACCACGATGTCGGCACCGTAAGCGGCGGGGGGACGCAGTACTGCAAGGGAAATGGGATCACAGGCGACCACGAATTGCGCCTTGCCGCCCCCTGCTTCACCGGCAGCGGAGGCAATATCGTCGACGGGCTCCAGGAGACCGAAGAAGTTCGGATTCTGCACGATGACCACCAGGGTGTCGTCGCCGCTCATGTCCCGCAGGGCCTTCAGATCCGTCACCCCGTCGGCGGTCGGCACCTGTACGACCTCCCACTCGAGGCCGTGGAGGTAGGTTTGCAGCACCCGCCGGTACTCGGGATGGACGGACTCGGAAACCAGAACCTGCTGCCCTCCCCGTCGCACGACGCGTCCGGCCATGAGGGCAGCCTCCATCACCGCGGTGGCTCCATCGTACATCGAGGCATTGGCGATCTCCATACCCGTGAGCTCGCTGATCATCGTCTGGAACTCGAATATGCTCTGAAGCGTTCCCTGACTCACCTCGGGCTGGTACGGAGTATACGCGGTGTAAAACTCTTCCCGGGAGACCAGGTGGTCGACAACCGAGGGCAAAAAGTGGTCGTAGGCGCCGCCTCCCATGAAGCACGTGTACTCCTCCGTGTCCGCGTTCTGACCTGCGAGCTCCTTCATGTGGCGTGCCAGCTCCATCTCGGACACGGCAGGCGGCATATCCATCTCGCCGCGAAAGCGGACCTCTTCCGGAATGCAGGCGAACAGGTCGTCGATGCTCTCGACACCGATGGCATCGAGCATGGCGCGACGATCTTGGTCAGTGTTAGGAAGGTATGTCATGTCATCACCCAATCGCAGAATTACTCACTCGAGGGTCTCCTGGTACTCGTCGGACTCCATCAGGGTATCCAGCTCGGACGGATCCTCCAGCTCGACCTTCACGATCCACCCATCTCCATACGGATCCTCGCTGATGATCTCGGGGGCATCCAGGAGTTCCTCATTGACCTCGACGATTCTACCGCCCGCGGGCATGTAGAAGTCGGCGACAGCCTTCACCGACTCGATGACGCCGAAGGAATCTCCCTGAGCAAACTCATCATCGATCTCGGGCAGTTCGACAAACACCAGGTCACCCAGCTGGTCCTGCGCGTACCAGGTGACACCCACTGTGCCCACACCGTTGTCAACGCGTATCCACTCGTGGTTTTCAGTGTAAAGAAGATCCTCAGGATACATCACTCTATCCCTCCCGTTGGTAAAAAGGTGTTCTCACTACCACAGCCTGCAGCTTACGTTTGCGGACACCGATCTTCAGCGTGGTGCCTTTCCTGGTCAGCTCCGGCCGAACAAACCCCAGGCCGATGCTCTTTTGCAGGGTGGGGCTGAAGGAACCGCTGCTGACGTGACCCACTTGCACATCAGCTTCATCGTAGATGGGATAGCCGGTGCGCGGCACCCCCCGGTCAACCATCTCGAAGCCGACCAGCCTCTTCTGTACGCCCTGCTCCGACACTGCAGCCAGGGCTTCTTTGCCGATGAAATCGTCCTTACCGAGCCTGACGAAGTAGCTGAGCCCGGCCTCGAGCGGGTTGATGTCCGGACCCAGTTCCTGACCGTACAGGCACATGGCTGCCTCAAAGCGCAGTGTGTCGCGGGCACCGAGGCCGGCAGGAATCAACCCGAACTCCTCACCCGAGTCCATCAGGGCGCCCCATATATCGGGTGCCGCCTCCGGAGAGCAGTAGATCTCAAAGCCGTCTTCACCGGTGTATCCCGTGCGTGACACCAGGGCGGTGTGACCCGCAACTGCCACTTCATCCAGGAACCAGAAGTACTCGATGCTCCCCAGGTCCACGTCCACCAGGTCTGTCAGAATCTGCTCGGCCGCTGGACCCTGCAGGGCCAGCTGAGCAGTATCGTCCGATTCATCGACCACTTCAACCCCGAAGCCGTCCGCATGTTCCAGGATCCACTGCAGATCCTTGTCCTTGTTCGAGGCATTGACCACCAGAAGGTAGTCACTGTCTCCCGTCTTGTACACCAACAGATCATCTACCACCCCGCCGTCGGGGTAGCACATGGGACTGTACTGAATCTGGTTCACGGCAATTTTGTGCACATCGTTTGTCAGTAGGTAGTTGAGAAACTTCTCGGCCTCAACCCCGGTGACCCGGATCTCGCCCATGTGCGACACATCGAAAAGGCCCGCTCTCTCCCTCACCGCGCGGTGCTCGTCGATAATGCCGCTGTACTGTACGGGCAGTGCCCAGCCGCCGAAGTCCACGATCTTACCGCCGAACTCCTGGTGGCACTCGAACAACGGGGTCCTGTTAAGCGCATCCATATCCAGCACGGCATCACCTCCTGATTATGTATGTCCGACAGGCCGTCAATACAGTCCATACTGATACCTTACAGCACCGCTCCGGAGACGCCCGGTCTCATAATACCACAAATCGGGAGCACCGGGTCCACAATGAAAAAGGACAGTGGAGATCTCGGAGCATCAGATCCCTCTGTCCCTTATACCTGAGAGATTCACCGGATGTCATCCTCCGGCTTACCCCTTCGGTGCCCGCCTCATGGGCGGATCTCTCCAGAGTTGCGTCCGGCTGCGGTACACGTACCTGAGAGTTTAGACCCCTTCGGTGCGAGCATGCCGCGCTCACTCGACTCTCCCGCAACCATCATCCGCCTTATATAAGGTTGCACTTGTAATGTATATTCTCCACCCTTCCCCTTATCCCTCCCGTGGATCCGCATTTTTTTGACACCCGAGGCCGGGCATCTACAGGCCCGGTCACCTCCCCTCGGGATCTATGCTATGTCGCGCTCAATCATTCCTCGGCCGGATGGATGCATCGGCTTCTGCCCTGAGGACGGGGCCCTGGTCCCAGCTTCCAAGTAAGCTCCGCGGCGCGCGCACCTTACACCGTACGATCACCGTGGGATAGAGTATCTCTTCGCCGGTGATCGGGTGAATCCCTGGATCCCCTGGATGCGCGTTCACAACCCACACCCACACTCCTACCGGCTCCTCGTTCGTGAAAGAAACGAGGTTCTGATGCAGGTAGTCGCGAACCGCATCCTCGGACTCCTGCTCGAGGAGCACCACCTCTCCCTCAGCCAGGCGGTCCCAGTCGAGGGACTGTACCGCCGCCAGGGCGGCCAGGTCCACCGCCGATTGGAGGCGAAGACGGGTGAGGAACAGTTGCCCACCGTCCATTGCCAGCGCCATGACAGTCATCAGCACCGGCAGCCACAGTAGGATGAGCAGCATGGCTGCGCCCCGTCTGCTGTCAATCCGCTGCGAGCCTCTCACTTCTCGTCACCACCCGGGCCTGCAGATCGATGATGGCAGGAAGCACGGTACGGAGTATGCCTGACCGGACCTCATAAGGATACATCACCTGCACGTTCACCGGACGCCCGTATGCTGCGGTCTGGGGTTGAACACTGATCAGGGCCGCCTCTCCCACCAGTCCTCCCATCTCCAGGAGGTTCACCACCCGTTCCTGCACCCGCGGGGACCATCCACCGTCTACCGCCGCCTGTCGTCCCCCCTCCCTGGCGGCGCTCGCCAGGACCAGCTGGGTGTGCAGAATCAACCCGACCTCCAGGCACATCATGAGAAAAAACAACAGTATCCCGGCCATCAGGGCAAACTCGGCTGTCACCGCTCCCCTCTCGGCTGGTCTTGATACACGTAGTCTCACAGGGCTACTCACCTCCCGGGGGGCCCGGAGACCACCCCAGTAACACGGGGGGTCTCCGGGCCAGCTCGCTACTCATCAACCTCAATTCGGATTCTGGATCTGCCCCACAATGTCATTTATCCTCTCACTGAGGGCATTCTGAAGACCACCGAGTGCCGCTATCAGGGCAACAACTACCACCGCCAGGATGAGAGCATACTCGGCGGTGGCCGCGCCCCGCTCACCTTCTCGCAGCGACTCCGCCGCCCTACTGCCGGCGAGGTAGATCTTCAGCAACCAGATACCCACTGCTTCTGCCATGGATGATGCCTCCTCTCGAGCCGCATCCGCACAAATCCTACCAGGAGAAGAAGGTCAGCAGGCTGGGCAACAGCACCACCACAAAGGCCGGGGGAAGCAGGAGGAACACCGTTCCCAGGGTGATCTTCAACCCGAGGGTCTTCAACCTGGCACGGATCATGTGCCTCTCCCGCTCCTGCAGATCGCTCATGAGGCCAGACAGTATTGAACTCAGCGGTGATCCCCTTCGGGAAGCATCTGACAGTAGGTGCGCCACCTGCCGACAGGCCTCCCCTCCCTCTTTCTCCAGTCCGGCCACAACGAGATCCACCAGGGATCCGCCGACACCTGCCCGGCTCTGCGCATCGAGGAGCACATCCCGTAGGGGTTCCTCCGTCATTCGGGAGGTCCTGTGAACGGCATCCCGAAGACCTGCCCCCGACGCGGCAGCAACATACATGAGGTCTACCCAGGCCGTGACGCTTCTGTCGAGTTCGCGCCTCCTCTGCTGCAGCTTCCTCCTGGCCCACCACCGCTGGGCGATGAACGGCCGTCGCCGGTCTCTGCGGAGGATAAACATGAGGGGGCGAGGTACGAAACCTCTAAGGGTCCCGGCTCCGAGAGCAATGCTGCAGGTGACGATTAAGCCAAGAGACGCCGCGGCGAAGAAGATGACGGTGGTCACAGGGCATCACCCTCCGACGTCCAGACGATCCAGTACAGGTAGATCACGCCTGCCACCCAGGACAGTACCGCGTACACCAGGGCCGTTCGGCCTGCGGGGGTCGCCACCAGCGGCACCATCATCCCCGGACGAACCACGGAGATGTACCCGGCTATCAGCACCGGCAGCACGGCCACGAGGATGGCGGAATAGCGGGCCTCAGCGCTCTCCTCCCGGGTTTCCGCCCGCATGGTTTTTCTGGACCGGACTATCTCAGCCAGCGCGGAGAGGCTGTGAGCAATATCTCCGCCGGACTCCCTGGCGAACTGCAGGGCACATATGAAGCGTCTAAAAAGGGGCTGAGGAATCTCGTCATGGGCCGTCCACAGCGCTTCCTCGAGACCGACTCCCACCCCGAACCTGTCCAACACCCGTTCAAACGTACTGCGAACCATGGCTCCTTCCGCTTCCCGGGCGCCGGCCTGCACGAGCTCCAGGGGTAAATATCCGGAACGTGCACACCGGACCAAAAGCGGAAGATCCTCTGCGAGTTCCCTTCCGAAACGGATCATCATCCGTCGATGCATCCAGCGACGCACCAGGGGCACAGGACCGACCCGGTGCCACCATCGATCCCTCGCCGGGCCCAGAAGCACAAGATCACCGAGCATCCACGGTCGCGTCAAAGCTGTGAATCCGCCCACGACAACGCCTGCGAAAAGGGATACGAGCACCGTCAGTACAGCCTGCATGTGCCTCTCACCCACCCTTCGAAAACTGTCCATTCCCTGCATAGGTGTACAGAGGGGTGAGACTCTCCGGGCGTACGGCCGCCATGGCCACGATACGACGCATGTTCCCCTCGGTACGGGCCATCTGTACGACAATGTCGACGACGTCACGGATCTGTTCGTACACCACGTCGTGAGGAATTCCTGTCTCGGCCAGCTGAACCAGGTGAGCCAGCCTCTTGAGGGCGTGCTCCGGCCCGGATGCGTGGACGGTGGCCAGGGCTCCGGAATGACCCGTGGTAAGAGCTGACAGCAGTTCAAAAGCCTCACGCCCACGCACCTCACCGATGATGATCCTATCAGGGCGCATTCGAAGCGCGTTCCGGAGGAGTTCACGCATGGTGACCTCACCGCTGCCATCAGGGTTGGGGAGCCTGGATTCGAGTCGCAGCCAGTGTGGATGCTGCAGCTTCAGCTCCGCTGCATCTTCAATGCTCACCACTCGTTCGCGTTGGGGTATCTCTGCGGACAGGGCGTTGAGGAGGGTGGTCTTGCCCGTACCCGCAGCTCCACCGATCAGGATGTTACGCCCCCTCACGACCTCCTGCCGGAGGAAGTCGGCCATCTCAGGGGTGAGCGTTTCCCGACTCACCATCTCCTGCATATCAAACATACGATGGTTGAACTTGCGTATGGTGAGATATGGACCGTTGACAGCAAGGGGTGACAGAATGGCATGAACCCGGGATCCATCGGGCAGGCGGCCATCGGCCCAGGGGTGAGCCATATCGAGCCTCCTGCCTGTCGGCGCGAAGATCCGCTCCAGGACGCTTCTCAGGTGCACCGTGTCCCTGAAGCGGTGATCAGTGAGCTCCAGTCTACCTCCATGCTCAACCCATATCTCCCGGGGACCGTTGACCATGATCTCGGTGATAGAGTTGTCACCGAGCAGCTCTGTTATGGGTCCATACCCGAGGAGATCCTGAACCAGCCTCCTGACCAGCGCCTGCCTGTCGATACCGGCTACCCGGTATCTCCGTTCCGTCAGTATACCCTCGACGAGGCGGTGCAGCTTGTTCCGCGCTCCCTGGTCCCTGCGCGAAGCCTGGAGGAGATCACGATGAGCCTCGAGAATCCGCATTTGAACTTCGGGCATGATACGATCTACCGTATCATGACCCCATCCCTCCTCGCTCGAGTCGGCGCCAGGTATTCCATGCACGGATTCTCTCACCCTGGATGGGCTTCTTCGCGGTCGCCGAAAGAGGCCGTCCCTATCAACCATCGGCCTTCCTCCTCCAACGTCCTGCCCGCTCAAGTAGACTCCGCCACCATGGAACGGGGCTTGCGGGAATGACGGCTTCCAGGGCATCCTCCAGGATGGCATCCACAGCACGACGGAATCCATTCTCCTTTCCTCCCAGCACAACCGGTCGCCCTGCACTGATCGCCTCCGCCAGGCTGCCTCCCAGCTCTGGAAAGCGCGCAACCGTCTTCAACCCCAGAAACGTCTCTATATCACGACTCGAAAGCGGAGCTCCATCATAATGGCGGTTAACGATCAACCGAATGTCCCCACCCAGCTGCAGCCCCATGTCCTCCATCATCTTCAGGGCGTTCCTGAGCCGGCGCGGTGCAGAGGGTTCCAGGGTGACGGGTGCCACAATGCACGTCGCGATCCCCAGGGCGTGGTAGGTCATAGGTGACGCTGGCTCCCCCGAGGTATCCACCACGACCAGGTCATACGCACGCTGACACGAGCGGACCACGGGTGCCAACCTCTCCCAGGGAGCGAGCTCCGAGAGTTCGGGGCGCCCGGGCGCGGGAAGCACCGCCAGCCCGGACGGTCGGTACACTGACGCAAAGTCGCGGAGAAGCTCGGTACCGAGGTCCTCTCCATAGGCAGCGAGATCCACGATGGTGGGCTCCTCGAGGAGATTCAGGTGGAGGGCCACGTCTCCACCAGCAATATCCAGATCAACCAGAACCGTGTCCAGCCCGAGAGCGGCTCGCGCCCGCACCGCCAGGTTGACTGCGAGTGTTGTCCGTCCCACCCCACCCTTGGGACAGAATACCACCACGGTCTGCTTGCGCACCCCATTGCCCCTCCGAGCATCCTCCACAATACCCCTGTCTGACTCGTAGGCCTGCCCACGGGAGTCCGCCTGATCACGAAGCCACTGGTCGACGGATGCCACCGTCGCCCCGCGCCCCTGCCACCGGGCCCGATCAGCATCCTCACGAACCAGGATCACGGTCAAGGCAAACTCTGGATCTGCAGCGAGGAATGCCTCCACGGTGCCCGTATCCTGGGTCTGAACATCTATGACCAGCAGTTCCGTAGAACACGACGGCGACAGGTCAGAGCGGAGTCGAGGAACCACCCTTTCAATGCTCAGCATCTGGCCCTTACCGAGCCGACCTGCCAGAAGAAAGTCCTTGGATACCACGGTGCAGGGAGGGGAGCCTCCCGAGGACTCTGTCACATGTTCACTCACCTCTATCGCCTCCCGCCTCGAACATGCTCGCCGCTGTGACCCCTTCGGGTGAGTGGTAGGGCACGGGATCGTATGGGCTGAGGACTACGTAGAGCTGCCCGGTCGCCATTGCATACGTGAGCGCTTCGGCCTGGGCTGGCGTCACCGCAAGGACAAGCGTGCCCGGTGCATCACCGGCCCCGGGGCGCCACGGTGAGCCCGATGAGTCCCTCACATCCAGCACTGTTACTGCAGACAGCATAAGTCTCGCAGATGCCGGGCCGTGCACCGAGCTCTCCCTGAAGTAGATCACGTCCACGAGATGACCCGGACCGACCGTGCCGCCGGCCGCTGAAGCAGGCGGGCAGGGTACAGCCACGGCTCTCTGGTCCCCCGCGAGTCTCCAGGGGATGCCCGCCGCCTGCAGGCCGGGATGCACGAGCGAGTCCGTGATCAGCTGCTCACCACCGTACAGGCCCCTGGTACAATACTGCCCCACAACGAGTTCGGGGTCCGCAACGCTGCGGGGATGGACCATCCCGACCGGTACCTGCTGCACTGAGAGCATTGACCGCTCGATCCTGGTGAAGGGTTCGATATCCTGACTAGCCACCACAACCGCGCGCTTCGCCGTCATCGCAGAGAGATAGGTGTAGGCACCGACCATGACAACTGCACCTATTAGAACACTGATAATCAAATGACGTCGTGAGAGCCACAAGTTGGTATCACCTCCGAATTGATAATCCCATAATCTGCCAGGTACTGTCAAGAAGGGTTGCGCTGAAGATTTGCCGTGGTATATATTAGTCTTGGTAGGATATGGCAAGTGGAGGGAGGTGACCGGATATGGGCGAGTATACGCCCCGGTGGTACACGGGGCACGGTGGGAGATTGGTGCCGAAGATAGGCACCCTGGTGCTGTGCGCTATCGTGATGGGCCTGACCGCTCACGGTACAGTATGGGCGGAGGTGGCCCCGGGAGACCCGGGGCCAGTCGGAGGCGACAGCTGGTATCACGACCTCGAGAACCACTGGTCGCGACCCTATATACTCACCCTGTGGGAAGAGGGAGTGACCAACGGCTACCCCTTCCCCATTTTGGATCCCTCTGGTGGATGGTCCTTCGGCTACGATTTCCGGCCGGACCTGTACATGACCCGGGGCCAGATGCTCTACATGATGAGCAGGCTCTTTCAGATCCCACCCGACTACCGCACACCCAGTCCCTGGCCCGACCTGCACGCGACATACAGTCTCTACGGACTGCCTGCTTACGGGGAAATCCACGCCGCGGCACTGTGCTGGCAGCTGGAGGATGAGGGTCAGCCCCTGCGACTCGGAAACACCCTCACAAGACTGCACAGCGTGCAGTTCATAATGGCCGCCCTGAACCTTACCTCCTACATCGATGGATTGCAGGAGCACCAGATACAGGAGGCACTGGCACCTTATCACGATAGCTGGACCATACGGGCTGAAGATCGACCAACAGTCGCTGCTGCCGTGCGGCTAGGGTTAATAATCGGCTACGATGATGACACCCTTCGCATGAACGAACTGCTGACGCGGGCTGAAGGGGCGACGATCCTGTATCGGAGCTGTCTCATGCGGGTCATTCCGGAATACCCGGTGTTTCACCCGGACGGTGATGGCTACAGAGACACGGTGAGCATCGCCGCCGTGGGGCTGAGAAACGCAAACCACCGCCGGTGGCAGGTTGTCATATATGACGCAGAAGGCACTGTCGTGACCATGCTGCCCTCTGCGACACCGATGCTCGGTGACCCGACGGCAGTTCTCTGGGACGGCCTGGACACGGAAGGAAGCCAGCTGCCGTCAGGCGGGTACTACGTCGGAGGCTGGATTGAGGATCGCCGTGGTCAGGTATTTGAGGCGGTGAAGATCCCTATCTCGGTGGCGCGGAGGAAGCTCAGGGCCTCAGTGGACCCAGTATCTGTTCACTACGGTCATCACGTGACGGTCAGCGCTGAAACGATGGGTGGAGCCGAGAGGGTGCTGCTGCACCTGCCGGGCGGGCAAACCCGCGACTTGTTCCCCGTCGGAAGCCGCGATGGCTGGGGTCTGTGGGAAACCCCGGTTCACGTGTCCGACAGCGGCGGCTTCTGTGTAGGTGATGCAACGATGCAGGTCCAGGCGCTCTATGAAGGTGCCCAACGTGATGCCGTGGTTGACATCGAAGTGTACAGAGACTCCGGCTCCGGATGGGGTCCAGATGATCCATCCGACCTGATCTCAGTCCTGACGCGCTGACAGCTGCACCGGCCGGGAGCTCCCCTCTCCCGGCCGGTGGATGCCACCGTTACCGGTTCAGAAACTCCTCCTTGATGCTCTCGAGGAGTTTTTCGTCCGTAAGGCAGTCGAGGGCGGTCATAGCCATGGCCGCCGCCCCCAATATCATTCCTCGTCTGCCACCCTCCTCGGCAGCGGCGGCCCGGAACTCGACGCTGTGCCCAGCAACACCGGGCTGTGCGATGGCAACATACGGGTGAATGGACGGCACCACCTGACTCACATTCCCCATATCCGTGGAGCCACTACCCGCCCGGAGGGAATCGTCTATGGTCTCACCGAGAACCTGGAAGTTAGCGCTGTAGGCATCGGCGAGCCTATTGTTGCACACGAGGTTGGCGTACCGGTAGCACGTGGTCCGAAACTCCACCGTGCAGCCCGTCGCCGTGGCGGCACCCCGGGCGCAGTTCTTGACCCGCTCCACCACTTCATCGAGATAGTCGACATCGGCAGCCCGAACGTACATGCGAATCTCGGAGAATTCGGGAACTATGTTCGGAGCACTCCCGCCCTCGGTGATGATTCCATGGATGCGGACATCGTCGGTCACGTGCTGCCGCAGGGCATTCCATGCGTTGAATGTGAGGATAGCCGCTTCCAGGGCATTGCGACCCTGATGGGGTGACCCACCAGCGTGCGATGCTTTGCCGTGATAAGAAATCTCCATGGCCTCCCGCGCAAGACTCGTGCTGCGAGACCCATTGCCAGTCGATGGGTGTACCATCATCGCACAGTCAACACGGTCGAAGGCACCGGACTCAACAAGGGGAACCTTTCCACCCGCACCGTCCACGGCACCCTCCTCCGCGGGGGTTCCGATGACCTGCACCTCTCCTACCTGCTCAACGCCCGCTCTTTCAAGCGCTTGCTTGAGAACAGCACCCGCCCCAACCGCAGAAGCCCCGATAATGTTGTGGCCGCATGCGTGCCCCATGCCTGGCAGCGCATCGTATTCAGCCAGAATGGCGACCACCGGGCCATCTCCACAATTCCAGCGAGCACGAAAACTGGTATCCATGCCGGCCAGTCCGCGCTGCACGGAGAAACCCCTCTCCTCAAGGAATCCACTCAGGAGGGCAGCAGCACGATATTCCTCGTGGCCTACCTCGGGGTTTTCATGCATGTCGAGGGCCATCGCCCAGAGCTGGTCCGAACAGGCCTCGATCTCATCGGTGATCATGTCCTTGATGCCACTTATATCAGGTACCAAAGCACATCCCCCTCCCGTACTCTGCTCCTACGTCATATGTACTCTTACCTCACCGCATCCCCCGAATCCTCTGAGAGACAGGCCCAGGCTTGTGCGGCCATATCAGGCGCGCTGCGGTTGGTCAC
Source organism: Clostridia bacterium (assembly GCA_003563755.1). The sequence goes on along the minus strand of PWUB01000329.1, from coordinate 1,775 downwards.
ATCGATCACTCTGCACGGCAAGCGGCTCTTTGAGCTCAGATCCACAAGCGCCTTCTGCTGCAGAAGGTAGTGTTCGATGATGGCAGCATCGGTGTCACCGTACCGGGAAATATACCTCCTCCAGGCTGGGCTTGTCCGGCCGAGGATACGTTCTTGCAGTACCGCTGGATCACAGGTGAGGATCAACAGTCGAGCATCCAGGCCCTCGAGAAGCCCGTCAACCTCCTGGACATCCTCCCAGGACAGGTACGGATAGTAGGTGCCGTGGGTGAGATGAAACCTCTCAAGAAGGAACAGGAAATGGTGATCCGGGACGGCGCTCCAGCCCCGGGTGCGCAGAAGGTAATCGAGCCTGGTCATGGGTTCGAGGATGCCCATCAGGTGAGTGCGGTGACAGTCCGGCAGCAGATCTCCCCGGTTCCACGCCGGCTCCAGGACTCGCTGGGTCAGTTCCTCCGATATGATGAGCGTGGAAACCTGCGAACGCCGACGAAAGGCCGACAGCTCGCGTAGGGCACGAATGAGAGTGGTCTTTCCCGTGCAGGGAACACCCTCAATGACCAGGCCACGACAACATGATTGCTGCACAGCTTCACCTCACGATGAATCACGTCCCGCCCTTAGCGGGGGACCCGGATCAACAGAAGCTAGCGATGAACGCCGCTACTGTCCAGGCATGTTTCCCCCTCCCTGGCCATGCGCAGCTTCACATGTGCTGGCTAAGGGCACGTTCCAGTTCCTTTCTGTCCACGCAGTGCTCGATCGCTTCCTGCCGGGTAATGGTACCTCGGAGACAGAGCTGGGCGAGGGCGTGATCCATAGTCTGCATTCCGGACGCCCGTCCGGTCTCCATCGCCCCGTAGAGCTGGTGTTCCTTGCCCTCCCGGATCAGGTTGCGAACCGCAGGTGTGCTGATGAGTGTTTCGCAGGCGACAACCCTTCCCTTGCCGTCCGACCGCTGGAGGATCTGCTGGGCGACGACGCCCTGCAGTGATCCAGCCATCTGCTGTCTCACCTGGTCTCTCCTTGCCTCAGGGAAAATGTCCACTATGCGGTGCACTGCCAGGGGAGCAGTCTGGGTGTGAAGGGTGGAAAAAACTAGATGTCCCGTCTCCGCGGCGGTCAAGGCTATCGCGATGCTCTCCTGGTCCCGCATCTCACCGATGAGGATGACGTCCGGATCGTGGCGGAGGGCATGCCGCAGCGCATCAACGAAGGATCGGGTGTCTGTCCCGACCTCCCGCTGCCTGATGACGGAACTCTTGTGGGAATGCAGAAACTCTATAGGATCCTCGATGGTGATAATGTTGAGCCTGCGCTGCTCGTTTATCACCCCGATGATGCCGGCCAGGGTCGTCGTCTTTCCGCTGCCGGTGGGACCCGTCACCAGGACCAGCCCACGGGGCAGTCGGGTGAAGTCAGCCACGGTCGGGGGCAGTCCCAGGTCATCCAGGACGGGGACTTCCCAGGGCACCACCCGGAAGGCCACCGCCACCGTGCCTCTCTGCCTCATAGCATTTCCCCGGAACCGGCTTACCCCAACAATGGAATAGGAGAAGTCAAGCTCCCACGTCTCCTCCAGCTTGTCGCGATGGTACGGCTCAAGGACCGTATAGAGGAGCTCACGGATGGTATCATCATCCAGAGCACCGTGACCATCCAGGGGATACAGATCCCCGTAGCGCCTGATCATGGGAGGAACGCCCGGCGCGAGATGGAGATCAGAACCATCCTGCTCCACGACAACCTTCAGAAGATCGTCTATCCGCCTACTT